>JAIEHQ010000191.1 GCA_029065825.1 Alistipes sp. | reverse complement strand
GGGCTACACCGTGCGCCGCGCCCTCTGCAAGGGGATCGAAGTAATCAATCTGTACGAAGATCCTGCCAATCCCCGGCTTTTCTGAGCGAGCCGGGCGGCGGGTGCCTCGCGCAGGAGTGCGGGCAACTGCCGCCGATGAGTAACGTAGTCGGAGACTCGAAAATCTGACGGATTGGAAAGGTTCGCCGGACAGAATTGGATCAATCGGATAATATTTTGTAATTTTACACGCTTTAACAGAGACGTGGAAGATAAATCGATCAAAATATTCGGCGCACGGGTGCACAACCTGCAGAACGTCGATCTCGAAATCCCGCGCGACAAACTGGTGGTCATCACCGGATTGTCGGGTTCGGGCAAGTCGTCGCTGGCTTTCGACACCATCTATGCCGAGGGGCAGCGACGCTACATGGAAACCCTTTCGACCTACGCCCGCCAGTTCGTCGGGGCGATGGAGCGTCCCGACGTGGACAAGATCACGGGGCTGAGTCCCGTGGTGGCGATCGAGCAGAAGACGACCAACAAGAACCCCCGTTCGACGGTCGGCACCGTGACCGAGATCAACGATTTCCTGCGCCTGCTCTATGCGCGGGCATCGCGGGCCTACTCTCCGGCCACGGGCGAGGAGATGGTCCATTACACCGACGAGCAGATCGCCGAACTGATCGTGAAGGAGTTCGCCGGCCGCAGGATCGCCCTGACCGCGCCGATCGTCCAGGGCCGCAAGGGACATTACCGCGAGCTGTTCGAGAGCCTGATCAAGAAGGGCTATCTCTATGCCCACATCGACGGCGAGATCCGCGAGTTCACGGCCGGCATGAAGCTCGACCGCTACAAGATCCACACGATCGACCTGGTCGTCGATCGCATGGCTGTCGGCGACGGGGTGTGCGAACGGCTGCTCGCCTCGCTGCGGGAGGCCCTGCGGCAGGGCAAGGGGACGATGGCCGTTTACGATTACGACACGCAGCGGATGCGCTACTACTCGCGCAACCTGATGTGTCCCTCGACCGGGGTGGCTTTCGAGGACCCTGCGCCGCACACCTTCTCGTTCAATTCGCCCAAGGGGGCGTGCCCCCACTGCAACGGTCTGGGCGAGGAAGCGGTGTTCGACCGGGAGAAGATCCTGCCCGATCCGGCGCTTTCGCTGCGCGGCGGCGGGGTGGAGCCTCTGGGCAAGTACCGCCGCAGCCTGCTTTTCGCACAGCTGGAGGCGCTCGGCCGGCGCTACGATTTCACGCTCGACGATCCGGTCGGCACCATCTCCGAGGAGGGCCTGCATGCCATACTCTACGGCGATCCCGAACCGCTCGCGGTCGATCTCTCCGAGTTCGGGGCGGTCGAGGGCGGCAATCTGGTCGCCTGGGAGGGTGTCGCCGAATACATAGGCCGCAATGCCGAGGAGGACGACACGGCCCGGGGACGCAAGTGGCGCGAACAGTTCCTTATATATAAGAAATGCAGCCGATGCGGCGGCACGCGGCTCAAGGACGAGGCGCTTCAGTTCCGCATTGGCGGACTCAATATCGCCGAGGTGTCGGCCATGTCGCTGGAGCGGTTCGCCGAGTGGATCGGCGGGATCGGGGAGCATCTTTCGCCCAAGGAGCGGAAGATTGCCCAGGAGATCGTCAAGGAGATCCGCGAGCGGGTCCGCTTCCTGCTGGAGGTGGGGCTGGGCTACCTGTCGCTCGCCCGTTCGTCGCGTTCGCTTTCGGGCGGCGAGAGCCAGCGCATCCGGCTGGCCACACAGATCGGTTCGAAGCTGGTCCACGTGCTCTATATTCTCGACGAACCCTCCATCGGATTGCATCAGCGCGATAACGAGCGGCTGATCCGCAGCCTTCAGGAGCTGCGCGACGCGGGCAACTCGGTGCTGGTCGTCGAGCACGACGAGGAGATGATGCGCGCGGCCGATCATATCGTCGATGTCGGCCCGCTGGCCGGCCGCAAGGGAGGGCGGATCGTCGCCTCCGGCACCTACGAGGAGCTGCTGCGGTCCGACAGCGTGACGGCCGACTACCTGACCGGGCGGCGGCGGATCGAGATTCCGCGGACGCTGCGTCCGGGTAACGGCCGGAGCCTGATCTTGAGGGGTGCGCGCGGCAACAACCTCAAGCACATAGATGCGGAGTTTCCGCTCGGCAAGCTGATCTGCGTAACGGGTGTGAGCGGCTCGGGAAAATCGACCCTGATCAACGAGACGCTGCGTCCGATCCTGAGCCGGCTGCTATACCGGTCGTTCGACCAGCCGCTGGCTTACGATTCGATCGAGGGGACGGAGCATATCGACAAGCTGGTGGTGGTCGATCAGTCGCCCATCGGACGCTCCCCGCGCAGCAATCCGGCCACCTATTCCGATGTCTTCGCCGACATCCGCAAACTCTTCGAGGCGACTCCCGATGCGCAGGTGCGCGGCTTCAAGGCGGGGCGCTTCTCGTTCAACGTCAAGGGCGGCCGCTGCGAGGAGTGCCGGGGTGCCGGGGTGCAGACCATCGAAATGAATTTCCTGCCCGATGTCTATGTGACCTGCAAGGCCTGCGGAGGCCACCGCTACAACCGGGAGACGCTCGAAGTGCGCTACAAGGGGCGCAATATCGACGAGGTGCTGCGCATGACGGTCAATATGGCGGTCGATTTCTTCGCCGGCATTCCGTCGATCCATCAGAAGCTGAAGGCAATCCAGGACGTTGGTCTGGGCTACCTGACACTCGGCCAGCCCTGCACCACGCTGTCGGGCGGCGAGAGCCAGCGCATCAAGCTCTCGGCCGAACTGTCGAAGCGCGATACGGGGCGCACGCTCTACATTCTCGACGAGCCGACGACGGGACTCCACTTCGAGGATATCCGCCAGCTGCTCGAGGTGCTGGCCAAGCTGGTCGATCGGGGCAATACGGTGATCGTCATCGAGCACAACCTCGACGTGATCAAGGTGGCCGACCACCTGATCGACATAGGTCCCGAAG
>JAIEHQ010000190.1 GCA_029065825.1 Alistipes sp. | reverse complement strand
CAACAAAGCCGGCGACAAACGCACCCAACAATATAACAAACAAATAATTAGTAATTTACACTTCGTTTCTGCATCGGGACAACAGCAACGCTTTACGTCCCGATTACACTCATATTGTATCCCAGCGCAGCTATTCTTGTAGTATTACACCCAACTTTACATTTTCGGGTGTTAAATCGGGTGTTAAAACAACAAAAGCCTGACTATCAGGCTTTATTGCGGAGAGAGAGGGATTCGAACCCCCGGAGCCTCGCAGCTCAACGGTTTTCAAGACCGCCGCAATCGACCACTCTGCCATCTCTCCGGGGACAAAAATACAACGGATTTTCGATTCGGCCAAATCTTTATGCCCTCCGGATAAAAATCTCCTTCACACGCCTGCCGAAAGCCGCCGCCCGCCGAAACGACCAAAATGCCTTCCACTCTCTCATACACCCCACGAAAAAAGCGCAAAAGCAAACCAGCCGTGCCGGAGAAACCGAGCACAACATCCCGCAAAGACACTTCCGCCCACACAATCCATACAACCAAAAGAAAGAGCAAGCCGCTCCACCGCGCAACCCCCGGGCCATTCCGAACAACAACTCCCGCCCGAACCGCTCCGAGAAAAGGGCAGTAAAGCCTTTCGACCAAACCGAGACCGCTCCGAAAAAGGTTCCCGCTCTCCCCAGAGAAACCGACACACCGTTCCTCCGCAGAAAAAACCGGGACCCACCGCACCGAAAGAGAATGCCGCCCCGAGAAAATACGCGAACGACCGGGAGGCAATCCGGATACGCCCTCGCGGCTCCTTACGGATCAAAGCTCCCATTCCCCGAAAAACATCCCCGAACCTCAGCCCCTCCGCAAATAAGTTCCCGGAAATTTTGATTTCCGCCGCAAAATCCGTATCTTGTTCAAAGAAGGAAAATCCTTCCGCCCTGCCCAAAGTGCTTATTCCTTTTTCCGCCGGGTTTTCATCAACCTCCAAAACCACCTGAACGATGAAACACAATCCCATTCCGATGCTGCTCACGATCTTCTCGCTCCTGCCGGGCTGCACGACCGACCCGTCGGCAGAATCGGCACCGGTGCCGAACAACGCCCCGCTGCCGGCAGCCACTCACACCGTTTCCGAAGAACAGGCCCTCGAAGAGCTGCGCGCCGTGCTCGAAGTGATCGACACCGCGCCCGGAAGTGCGGACAAAACGCGAAGCCGCACGACCCGCAGCGTCAAAAACATCGCCAAGATCTCAGACAACCTGCCCGCTGCAACAAGAAGTTCGGCGGCCTCCGGAGTAGAAGATCTGCTTTATATCGTCAATTTCGAAGACGATGCCGGCTATGCCATTCTGGGTGCGGAGATCGGCTCGCCCCCGTGTACGCCATCACGGACGAAGGCCACCTGACCTCCGAAGAGTGGCTGCATGCCGTCAGCGCAACGCCCGAAGAGACCGAAGCCGGCGGGGAACTGGTCTTCCCGTTGCAAATGGTCGCCCAGGCAGCCGCTGCCGGAGTCGGCGGGCCGATCGGCAGCATCGGCGGTATCGGCTCCGGAGGTCCCGGCGGCTGGGTCACTCCACCCCCTTCGGGCTTGCTCCGCATCGAACGAAGCAAGGACAGAAGAGTCGGTTTCTACCTGCCTCCGCAAATTCCCGTCACATTGCATCAAGGCTATCCTTGCAACGCCCTCTGCCCCGTCAAAAGCGGCAAACACTGCCTGGCCGGATGCACCGCCATTGCCCTCACACAGGTTCTGCTCGCCAACTACCACAAGCACGAATCGATCATCGAATCGATAAAAGGGACTCCGATCGACTGGTCGAAAATCGAAAAGACCTTTACCAACAAGAAACTGCTGGAAAGTGACAAACTCGAAAAAAAACCGCTCACTCCGGAAGCGCAGGAGGTAGCCAAACTGGTCCGTGAAGTGGGCCGTCTGCTGAAAATAGATTACGGACTGAGCAGTAGCAGTGCCTGGAACCAGCGGTTGGAAGACGTACTGGAACAGCTCCATTACCAGGGGGTTCACGATTGGGAGTACCAATTTTCCAAAGTCTCGCAAATGCTGCTGGAACGAAAAATGACAACGGTCGTCAGCGGGAAAAACACGGTGGGCACAAAAAAACGCCATGCCTTCAATCTCGACGGCTGGCTCGAACGGGAATGGACCGACACCTATTATTACATAAACGGACACACAAGCGAAGTAATCAATAAAGACCAGCTGATTCACTGCAATTTCGGCTGGGGAGGAAAATGCAACGGATATTACCATTACGGAGCTTTCGACTTGCGCAACGGGGCCGCCAAACTTCCCGATAATATAAAAGAAAAAGATGATTCCAATGTTACAGACAACATATATTACGATATGACCCTGATCGTTACCTACACCCGTCATCCTTAACCCATCTTGACTATGATACGCAAACACCACTACATATCCCTCCTGCTGTCGGCGCTGTTTCTGCTCGCTGCAGCAGGATGCGACCGGAACAAGACGAACTTCGTATTCCACGAAAACTTCATCGAAGTTTACGAGACAGGCAGCGACTTGAGATTACACCTCAGAGAGGAATACGATAATCCGCCCCATTACCATATCCGTGTCTATTACAGCGACTATCCCCGTAAAACAATCGACAAGGAATCCTCCCCTGTACGTTTCAGACGACTGGCCGAGCACAACGGAGACACGAGCTTCAATCAATGGATCGATCATTGGGCGGAGCCTGGCACCTGGCCCTATACGGTCGAAGCATGGGCCGACAATTTCCAGTTGATGCACGTGACCAGCGATGCCGACTGGGACGAAGCCCACCCGGCAGGAACTCCGTTGGACGATATTCTTCGCATCAAGATCGAGACTTATGCCGAATTCATCCGAAGCGGCTACCAAATGTATCCTGCCGCTCGCGAGAAATTCATATTTATCTCCGAGCTAACCCCCGACGACATGAAAATGATCGCACCCGACCCGACCATCCATTTTACCTGCGCGCCGACCATCTCCCCGACGCATACCCTGACACTCGAATGGACCACCGTCGAGGGACGGGTAATGACTGCATCGTGCGACTGCTCGGAGGCCACGGAGGCCTTGTGGCGCGAAGCCCGGAAAAACAATCAATAAAACCCTATTATGACACGCAAACACCGTTACATACCCCTCCTGCTGTCGTCGTTGTTTCTGCTCGCTGCAGCAGGATGCGACCGGAACAAAACGAACTTCGTATTCCACGAAAACTTCATCGAAGTTTATCTTGAGAACGACAAATGGGGGATATCCCTTAGAGAGGGATACGACAAACCGCCCTTTTACAATGAACCGCCCTATCATTATATACTTCTCTGCGACAACGGCCCCTCCAGCAAAAGAATCGACAAAGAATCCTCCCCGGTACGTTTCAGACGATTGGCCGAGCGCAACGGAGACACGAGCTTCAATCGATGGATCGACCATTGGCGCGCAGATCCTTCGGATTGGCCATACACTGTTTACACATGGGCCGACAATTTCCAGTCGATGCACGTGACCAGCGATGCCGACTGGGACGAAGCCCACCCGGCGGGGACCCCGCTGGACGACATTCTTCGCATCAAGATCGAGACCTATGCCGAATTCGTCCGGAGCGGATACCAGACCTATCCGCATATTTCCATCGAAAAATCCATGCTCATTTCGGAACTTGCACCCGAGGACATGGAGATGTTCGCATGCTATCCGGAGATTCGGTTTACCAGCGCGCCGACCATCTCCCCGACGCATACCCTGACACTCGAATGGACCACCGTCGAGGGACGGGTAATCACGGCATCGTGCGACTGCTCGGAGGCCACGGAGGCCCTGTGGCGCGAAGCCCGGAAAGCCGACTGATCGAAACCATTCCGGACCGACGCACGGCATCGGAGCAATCCCGCAGCCAGGCCGCGACATTCGGGTCGCGGCCTTTTTCATCGCCCCGAGAGAGCACGCAACCCGCCCCGCCTCTTTTTCACATCTCCGACCCCCCGCGCCATCTCAGGCGCTCGTATGACGGGGTAGACGTGTAAAAAAAAAATGCG
>JAIEHQ010000019.1 GCA_029065825.1 Alistipes sp. | reverse complement strand
GCGCTCCTCTTTTTTTTCGACCGGAAGCGGTGCGGGGAGCCGAATCGCCGAATGTGGGTAGCAGGGGGTGTGGCAATATACCCACAGTCGGCGATTGTCCGCGGCGGAGCCTCCCTCTAATTTTGCCGTCGAAAACAAACATTAAAATCATCGACATGAAATTCAACACCCTTTTATTGGCTCTCGCGGCCCTCGGCTCGGCGGCTTGCAGCGACAACGGAAATGCGGACAATGTCCCGGCGGCGGCCGACATTGCCGGAACCTACGGCGGCTATGCGCTGACGAGCTGCGCCTACTTCTCGAATACCTGCTCCGCCGACCAGACTGTGACCGTAACGGAGAACGCCGACGGATCGGCTGCGATCGCCTTCGACTCCGACATGGGGGCGTTTCTCATCCCCGACGTGCGGATCGACGCGGCCGAGGGGGGCCGTTCGCTTTCGGGCGAAGGAACCGCGCAGATGGGCATGCAGGGAAATGTTTCCACCTACGACTGTACGTTCGAGGGCGTGATCGCTTCGCGGACGGAGGCGACGATGCGCTTTTCGGTTCCTGCCGTCATGGGCGGTCTGACGGTCGAATTCCGCACCGGGGAGGCTCCGGCCGATCTGTTGCTGGCGGGTACCTACAAAGGTTACTCCGATGCCGACTGCGCCTATTTCAAGGATCGGTACACCGATGACGAGTCGCTGAAGATGACCGCCGTCGGCGACGGTACGCTGGCCGTCGTGTTCGAATCGTCCGCATGGGGCGCTTTCTCCGTCGCTTCGGCCGCGATCGAGTCCGAGGGCGGGGAGTATCTGCTTTCCGGCAGCGGTTCGGTCACGATGGGCATGGGCGAATCGACGAGCAGCTACGACTTCACGATGACCGGCAGGGTCGATGCGGCGAAGGAGGCCTATTCCGTCGCGTTCCACGTCCCGGCCGTCATGGGAGGCCTTACCGTAACGCTGCTGCCGGGCACGGCCCCCGCCACCGAAGAGTAATTCGCGAAATTGCATGTTCATGAACCGGAAAATCAGAAACCTCATGTCGGGAGCGGCCGTCGTGCTGTCGCTCCCGGCATGCAACGGCATCTTCGGAGGGATTTACGACGAGCCTCTCTCCGCGGCCGAGAGCGAGTACGGCTTCGTCGTCGTTGATGAGCGCACCCGCACCGGGCGTATTTATGTCGATGCGTCGGCATACACCCTGTGGAATTACGTGGATCTGCACGAAAAACGGGTAACGGCCGTCGAGGTGGACGGGGCAGCGCCCGCAGCGTGGGATTTCGCCATCCATCGTTACGATGCCAAGACCAACGGCGGGGCGGTTGCCGAGTGCGATGCCGCCGACTTCGGTTCGCTGCCGCAGCCCGGCTCCCTGCCTGCGGAGGCGTTCGCGGCCGACGAGTGGACCACCGACCGCATTACCATCGACATGTCGCAGATGATGGACGGCATCATCGTCTGTGCCGAGGACGACTACAACCCCTGCCTCTCGCGGTGGCTCGATGTCGATACCTCGACCATGCCCCCGATCTACACCCTCTCGGGCAGGATCTATCTGCTGCGTCTTGCGGACGGAACCCATGCCGCGCTGCGTTTGGTCAATTTCATGAACGATGCCGCAGTGAAGGGATACATGACCGTCGATTACCTCTATCCCGTCGAGCCATGATGCGAAAATTTACGATCGTTTTGTTGTCGGCTCTGCTCCTGACTGTCGCGGCTGCCGCTCAACGGCGGGTATCCGGCACCGTTGCGGATGCCGACGGCGAGCCGCTGGCCGGCGCGACAGTCACGGTGGCGGAGTTCCCCTCACTCGGTACGGCCACCGATGCCCAGGGCCGCTATGCGATCGACCTGCCCGCGGGTGGAAGCTGCTCGCTGAAAGCCTCGTTTCTCGGATACCTCGATGCGGTACGGACCGTGGCCGCCGGCAAGGGCGGCCTGTGCGACTTCCGCCTGCAGGAGGATGCGCAGATGCTGGATCAGATCGTGGTGACGGGAACGCGCACGCCGAAGCTGCTCAAGGATGCGCCGATCGTCACGCGGGTCATCTCGAAAAAGGACATCGAGCGGACGGATGCGACCAATATCGGCGATCTGCTGCAGACGGAGCTGCCCGGCATCGAGTTCTCCTACTCGATGAACCAGCAGACCTCGCTCAACATGTCGGGCTTCGGCGGCAATTCGGTGCTCTTCCTGGTCGATGGCGAACGTCTGGCGGGCGAGACGCTCGACAACGTCGATTACAGCCGGCTGAACATGGACAATGTGGAGCGGATCGAGATAGTCAAGGGAGCCGCTTCGTCGCTCTACGGATCGAATGCCGTCGGCGGGGTGGTCAATATCATCAGCCGCAATTCGAAGGAGCCTTGGTCGGTCAATCTGAACGGCCGCTACGGGGCGCACAACGAGCAGCGCTACGGCGGTTCGGTGGGCTTCGATCTGGGCCGCTTCAACTCGATGACCAACGTGCAGTACACCGCCGTCGATGCCATAGACCTCTCGCGGGGGACCGACAACGGAGAGGTGGGCGATTACAGCACCGTTTACGGCAACTCCACGCTCAATGTCAAGGAGCGCCTGGTGGTCAAGGCGACCGACGACCTGAAATTCACGGCCCGGGCGGGCTATTTCTTCCGCGAGCGCGACTCCTCGGAGAGCATCAAGGATCGCTACCGCAGCTTCTCGGGCGGATTGAAGGGCGACTGGGCCGTCGGCGAGAACGACGACCTGGAGCTGTCCTATTCGTTCGACCAGTACGACAAGAGCGACTACCTCGTACCGACCGACCGCGACGTGCGCGATTACAGCAACGTGCAGCATACCTTGCGCACGCTCTACAACCACACCTTCGCCGACAAGCACATTCTGACCGTCGGCGGCGACTGGCTGCGCGATTACCTGATGTCCTACCAGTTCGAGAATAACGGCAGCCGCATGCAGCATACGGCCGATGCCTTCGCGCAGTTCGACTGGAATCCCCACAGGAAGTTCAACCTCATCGCGGGCGTGCGCTTCGACTACTTCTCGGAGGCTGGGTTGTCTCACGTCTCGCCGAAAATCGGCCTGATGTATAAGCTGGACAACTGTTCGCTGCGGGCCTCCTACGCCGGCGGATTCCGTGCTCCGACGCTCAAGGAGATGTATATGAACTTCTACATGGGCAATATCTTCATGATCTACGGCAACCCCGATCTGAAGGCCGAATCGAGCCACAACTTCTCGCTTTCGGGCGAGTATATGCGGGGTCCCTACAACCTTACCGTCACCGGGTTCTACAATCTGGTCGATGACCGCATCACGACGGCGTGGAGTCAGGAGCTGGCCGGCCAGGTCTATACCAACATGGCGCGGCTGCAGGTGGCGGGCGTCGATGCCAATGTCTCGGCCAGATACTCGTGCGGTGTTTCGTGGCGGCTCTCCTACGCCTATACCCGCGAGCATATCAAGCGGGGCGAGCCGCTGCTCTCCTCGACGCGCCCCCATACCGCGACGGCGCGCGTCGCCTACGACAGGGACTGGAAGCACTACGGCCTGAGCGTGGCCCTTACGGGGCGCTACCTCTCGCGGGTTACCACCGATGTCTATACCGAGATAACCTCCTACGAGAAGACCGAGCGGCAGACCTATCCGGGATATACGATCTGGAAGCTGAGCCTCGTGCAGCGCATCTGGCGGGGAATCGACCTCACGGTAGCGGTGGACAACCTCTTCAACTACCGCCCCGACTACTATTACAGCAACTCGCCCACCACCACGGGAACGACCTGTTCGGTGGGGCTGTCGCTGTCGCTGGAGCGGATGTGCAGGAAAAAATAGAAAATCGAGCGATATGAAACGAAAACTGACAATCTGTGCGGGCGCGCTTCTGCTCGCGATCATTGCGGCCGTCGTGGCGTGGAACGTATGGTTCTCCGCCACGCGGATCGCGTTTATCAACTATCAGGTCATTACCCTTGGGCAGATCGCCAAGGCGAACGACCATCCCCGGATCGTGCTCTCCTCGCTGGACCCCGAGGAGCTGGACCGCATCGGCCGATACGACATGGTGCTCATCAACGGCATGGGGCTGCGCATTACCGAGCAGCAGCGCGAGGCGATCCGTCGGGCCGCGGGCAAGGGGGTAACCGTTCTGACGACGATGGCGACCAATCCCGCCAACGAGATCGTCTCGGCGGATTCGGCGACGGTGGCCGCCGTCAAGGGCTATCTGAACGGCGGAGGCCGCGCCAACTACCGCAACATGCTCGTCTATATCCGCCGGACGATCGACGGCAAGCGGTTCGACAGCGAGCAGCCCGATGCGCCGGCCCGACGCGAGGTCAAGCAGTTCTACCATGCCGATCCTGCCGATTCCGGCGGCGAGGAGCTGGACTTCGGCAGTGTGGCGGAGTACGACCGCTTCCTTGCGGAACACGGACTGTCGCGGAGCGATGAGGCCCCCCGGATCATCGTGACCGGTCAGATGGGCGAACCCGAGGAGCTGGTCCGTGCGCTGGAGCGCACGGGCAATGTCGTCTATCCCGTCCGCGACATGCAGCAGCTGGTGCAGCGCCGCCAGGTCGATTCCATACGGCCTGCCGCCGTCATCAACATGGCGCACGGCCGCATGGGGGATTATATTGTCGATTACCTCCGCCAGCGCAATATCCCGCTCTTCGCGCCGCTCAATGTCAATCGGCCGGTCGATGAGTGGGAGGCGGACAAGATGGGCATGAACGGAGGGTTCATGTCGCAGAGCGTCGTGATGCCCGAGATCGACGGAGCGATACGGCCGTTCGTGCTGTTCGGCCACCGGCTCGATGCGGAGGGACTGCCGCAGTCGTACGCCGTTCCCGAGCGTCTGGAGACCTTCGTCGAGACGGTGAACAACCACATCGCCCTGCAGCGGAAAGCCAACAGCGAGAAGCGCATCGCCATCTACTACTACAAAGGCCCCGGCCAGAATGCGCTCACGGCCGCGGGCATGGAGGTCGCCCCGTCGCTCTACAACCTGCTGCGCCGGATGCAGTCCGAAGGCTACCGCGTGGAGAACCTGCCCGCTTCGGCCGAAGCGCTGGAGGCGCTCATCCAGCGCCAGGGTGCCGTGTTCAATGCCTATGCCCTCGGCGCGAAGTCCGATCTCCTGGAGAACGGCGATCCCGAACGGGTCTCGGCTGAAGACTATGCCGCCTGGACCGCGCGGGCGATCCGCCCCGAAATGATGGAGCAGGTGCGGGCGCTCGACGGCGAGTTCCCCGGCAGCTACCTCTCCACCGATGACGGCCGTCTGGCGCTCCCGTGCGTGAGACTGGGCAATGTGGTGCTGCTGCCGCAGCTCGCGGCGGGTGCCGGCGACGACGACTTCGCCATCGTGCACGGCACGGATGCCGCACCGCCGCACGCCTACGTGGCCTCCTATCTGTGGGCGCGCTACGGCTTCGGTGCCGATGCGATGATCCATTTCGGCACGCACGGCAGTCTGGAGTTCACGCCCCGCAAGCAGGTCGCTCTGTGCAGCAACGACTGGCCGGACCGGCTGGTCGGACCGCTGCCTCACCTCTACATCTACTCGATCGGCAATGTCGGCGAGGGCATCATCGCCAAGCGCCGCGCGTATGCCACCCTGCAGTCCTACCTGACGCCTCCGTTCCTGGAGAGCGGCGTGCGCGGCATCTACCGCGATCTTTGCTCGGCCGTTCAGGAGTACAACGACCTGCTGTACGCCGAGGCCGATACCGAACAGGCGGCCCTGAAGGTCAAGCGGCTCGTCGTCGGGCTGGGCATCCACCGCGAACTGCGGCTCGACAGCCTGACGACCCGCCCCTACACCGAGGAGGAGATCGCCCGCATCGAGAATTTCGCCGAGGAACTCGCCAACGAGAAGATCACGGGCGAACTCTATACGATGGGCCGTCCCTATTCCCGGGAGCGTATCCGCAGCAGCGTTCGCGCCATGTCCGTCGAACCGATCGCCTACTCGCTGCTGGCGCTGGACAAACTGCGCGGCAAGGCCTCGGGCGATCTGGAGAAGCACAAGTCGCTCTTCACGCGCCGCTATCTGACTCCGGCCCGGGAGCTGGTCGAAAGGTTGCTGGAGGGCAGGACGGAGGTTTCCGATCAGGTCGTCTGCGCTGTGGCGGGAATCTCCGCCGCAGAACTGGAGCAGGCGCGCCGGACGGAGCGTTCGCTGGCGATGCCGCAGGATATGATGGCGCGCATGATAGCCATGCAGTCGTCGCAGCCGTCGGCCGCGGCGAAGGAGCATCCGGCAGGAAAGTCCGCAGCGGCGGGAGGAGGACACCCCGCGTGGATTCCGAAGACCGGCACCCGCCCCGAGGCTTCCGCACCGGAAAGGGTGCGTGAGGCTGCCGTGCCGGGTGCCGGGGGACCGACGAAGGAGGAGAGAAACCGCGCGCGGGCGATCATGGAGATCGAACGCACGGTCCGCAATGTCGGCAACTACAGCAAGGCGCTCGAAGCAAGCCCGGAAGCGGAGCTTGCCTCGCTGATGAATGCCCTCGGCGGCGGTTATACCGCCCCTTCGCCGGGCGGAGACCCCATTGCCAACCCCAATACGCTCCCTACGGGGCGCAACCTATATGCCGTGAACGCCGAGGCGACTCCGAGCGAGACGGCCTGGGAGCGGGGCAAAGAGCTGGCCGAGAATACCGTGAAAATGTACCGCGAGCGGCACAACGACTCCCTCCCGCGCAAGGTAAGCTACACGCTCTGGAGCGGCGAGTTCGTCGAGACCGAGGGCGCGACCGTCGCGCAGGTGCTCTACATGCTGGGCGTGGAGCCGATCCGCGATGTCTTCGGCCGTGTGACGGATATTCGGCTCATTCCCTCCGAGGAGCTGGGCCGTCCGCGTATCGACGTAGTGGTTCAGACCAGCGGGCAGCTGCGCGATATCGCCGCTTCGCGTCTGTTCCTCATTTCGCGGGCCGTCGAGATGGCCGCCACCGCGAAGGACGACCGGTACGAGAATTTCGTGGCCCAGGGAGTCGTCGATGCCGAGCGTTCGCTCATCGACAAGGGACTCTCGCCGAAGGAGGCGCGCGAGGTGGCGACCTATCGCGTGTTCGGCGGCGTGAACGGCAACTACGGCACGGGTGTCACAGGGCTGGTCCAGAGCGGCGACCGTTGGGAGGACCCGGCTGAAATCGCCGACCTCTACCTGCAGAACATGGGTGCCTTCTACGGCAGCGAGAAGGCGTGGGAGCAGGTGCGGCAATTCGCCCTCGAAGCGGCGCTGATCAACACCGATGCGGTCATTCAGCCGCGTCAGAGCAATACGTGGGGGGCGCTGAGCCTCGATCACGTCTATGAGTTCATGGGCGGCATGAATCTGGCCGTGCGCAACGTCACGGGCAAGGAGCCGGATGCCTACCTGAGCGACTACCGCAACCGCAACCGCATGCGCATGCAGGAGCTGAAGGAGGCGATCGGCGTGGAGAGCCGCACGACCATCTTCAACCCCCGCTACATCGAGGAGAAGATGCGGGGCGGAGCGGGTGCTGCCGCGGGATTCGCCGAGATCGTGCAGAATACCTACGGATGGAACGTCATGAAGCCCGAGGCGATCGACGACGAGCTGTGGGACGAGATTTACGAAGTGTATGTTCGGGACAAGTTCGACCTCGGCGTACGCGACTATTTCGAGCGGCAGAATCCGGCCGCCCTCGAAGAGATGACCGCCGTGATGATGGAGACCGCCCGCAAAGGCATGTGGGAGGCATCGCCCGAGCAGCTGCAGACGATCGCCGAACTCCATACCGAATTGGTCGATAAGTACAAGCCGTCGTGCTCGGGCTTCGTGTGCGACAACGCCAAGCTGCGTGCGTTCATCGAGTCGAAGAGTACGCCCGAGGCGGCGAGTCGTTACCGGCAGAGCATCAGTGAAGTGCGGGAGGCATCGCTTGCCCGGGACAAAGGCATGGTGCTCAAGCGCGAGGGGGTAAACGAGGCCGATCGGACGACGA
>JAIEHQ010000189.1 GCA_029065825.1 Alistipes sp. | reverse complement strand
AGGCATTCGCCGCCCTGAACGACTACTGGAAGGCGCACCCCGCCCCCGAGGACTCGGGCATCACGCTCACGCCCCTACCCGAGGACAACTACACCGAATACGCCCATCCGCTGCCGCTCGACGACACCACGCTCGTCGCCCTCAAGACCGACCTCGACCGTCCGATGCGGCTGGTGGAGATCGACACCCGCACGGGCGAAGAGCGCCTGCGCGCCCGCGTCGGCTCGGTGTCGAGCCGTCCCGCCACCGACGGACGACGCATCTGGTGGAGCGAATACCGCCGCTCGCTCCTTTTCCGCGAGCGGGTCGGCTCGCGCATCTGCCGCCTCGATCCGGGCAGCCGCCGGCCACGCACGATGAAAGGGCCGCGCAACGCCCTCTACCCCACGCCGCTCCCCGAAGGAGTGGCCTGGGCGGAATACACGCCCGACGGACGCTACGGCGTGGTCGTCGCCGACTCGCTCGGCAAAGCGGTGCGGCGGTACGCCGTCGCCCCTTTCGCCGAGATACACGGACTGGCCTGGGACGATGCCACCCGCGCAATTTACCTGCTGCTGACCGACGACGAGGGCATGCACCCGGCACGGCTCGACACCGCGACGGGCGAAGTGACCGCCCTCGCACCAGGGGCCTACATCACGCTGAGCGACCTGCGCGCCGGCGGCGGCCGGCTCTACTTCGGCTCGATCGCCTCGGGGCGCGACGAGGCGCACGCCTTCGATCCGGCGACCGGCCGGCAGTCGCGCCTCTCCCGCTCGCGGTACGGCTCCTTCTCGCCCGCTCCCGGCAGCGGAGCGCTCTGGACCGTCACCTACGACCGCCGGGGCTACCGCATCACGCGCCAGCCCGACCCCGCAGGCGAGCCGATCGCTCCCGGCCCGGTGCCCGACGATGCGGTCAATCCCCCCTACCGCCGCTGGCAGACGATCAACCTCGACACGGTCCGTTACACGCCCTCCGACTCGGCGCGGCTCCACGACCTGTACCCCGCGCGACGCTACCGCAAGGGCACCCGCCTGCTGCGGCTCCACAGCTGGGCACCCGTGTCGTTCGATCCGTTCGACGCGCTCGAGGAGTTCGACCCCCACCTGACGTGGGGTGCCACGCTGCTCTCGCAGAACCTGCTCTCGACCACCGAGGCTTTCGCCACCTGGGGCTGGAGCCGCCAGGAGGGACACCTGGTGCGGGGCAGGATCCGCTGCAGCGGCCTGGGTGTCGTACTCGCGGCCGATGCCTCCTACGGCGGCCGGCGCATGGTGTACTCTCTGGCCCGCCGGCTCGACGACGGCAGCATCGAGCGGCAGCCGCTCCCCCCGGCGGCGAAATACTGGTCGGCGGGCGCTTCGGCCACCCTTCCGCTCCTCTTCGACCGGGGCTACCACGTGCGGCAGCTCTCGCTGTCGGCCGGCTGGAACTACTCGAACGGCATGGTGGCCGACCTGCAGCGGCTCCGCTACACCCCGGAGGGTGCCATCGCCAACCTGTCCGAGATCGGCTACCGGCCGGGGCTGCACAAGCTCTCGTTCGGCATCGCCTTCTCGGACGCGGTGCAGGCCGCCCGCCGCGACGTAGCGACCCCCTGGGGCTACCTGCTGCATGCGGGTTACCAGCTCAACCCCGCCAACCGCGACTTCAGCGATCTGGTGTCGCTCTACGCACGGCTCTACACCCCCGGATTCTTCCGACACAACTCGCTTTCGGCGGCCGTCGCCTACCAGACCTCCGTCGGCGGCTACCGCCTGCCGTCGGGCGTGCGGCCCCTGGGATACAAATCGACCCGCCTGCTTCCGCGCGGCTACGACTCCTCCGACATCGAGAGCAACCGCTACGCCGCCGCTTCGATCGACTACCAGTTCCCGCTCTGCTATCCGGAGGGGGGCATCGGCGG
Organism: Alistipes sp.; assembly: GCA_029065825.1. GTDB lineage: Bacteria > Bacteroidota > Bacteroidia > Bacteroidales > Rikenellaceae > Alistipes. Next base: position 983 of record JAIEHQ010000189.1, on the reverse strand, counting down.
CATCGTTTACTTCAAGCGCATCCGGCTGAACCTCGGAGCCGACTGCGCCTCCTTCCGCCCGGCGGCGGCCCCGCGCGGCGGCCGCACGGCACTGTTCTCCTTCGGCGGCGACATCCTGCTGGACCTCAACTTCCTGCGCATGCCCGCCGCCTCGACCACGACCCTCAAGCTGTCGCTCTACAAACCCGACAGGAAAAAATGCCGGTTCGGTGTCGGAGTCGATATGCCTTTCTGATGGGTTGTTCGCAGATTTTTCATACCTTTGTCTCGGAATAGCCCCGGCGCTGAGCGCGACGCACCGAAACGACGGAATCCGTCCCGTCCGACCCCGCCGCCGAACCGGCCGAGACACGAAGAGACACACCGATGAAAAAACAAACGCAGCGAAACAACTCCTCCCGGGCCATCAAATGGCTCTGGATCATCGTATTTTCGCCGATCGCACTGCTGCTCGTGCTGCTGCTGCTCACGGCCGCCGGCGCTTTCGGACGGCTCCCCTCGTTCGAGGAGCTGGAAAACCCCAAAAGCAACCTGGCCACCGAGATCCTCTCGTGCGACGGCAGGATCCTGGGCACCTACTTCATACAGAACAGATCCTACGTCCAGTACGCCGACCTCTTCCCGCAGGACTCCCTGCAGCGGCTCCGCCTCGACGGCGAGGAGGTGCCGCCGATCATCGCGGCGCTGATCTCGACGGAGGATGCCCGTTTCAGAGGGCATTCGGGCATCGACCTGGTGTCGCTCATGCGCGTGGGATTCAAGACCATTCTGCTTCAGAACACTTCCCAGGGCGGCGGCAGCACCATTACCCAGCAGCTGGCCAAGAACCTCTTCCCGCGCGACATAGGCGAGAACCGGGGCAAGATCGCCCGCACGAGCAAGCTGGTGGTCTCGAAACTCAAGGAGTGGATCACGGCGCTCAAGCTGGAGTACAACTACACCAAGGAGGAGATCGCCGCCATGTACCTCAACACCGTGGAGTT
>JAIEHQ010000188.1 GCA_029065825.1 Alistipes sp. | reverse complement strand
ACCCACTGCATATCGTCGGAAGCGTCAGATGTGGATCAGCGACAGTGCCGCCTCGCCCACGACGCGCACCCCGGCGCACCGGTCGAGTAGCCCTTTCAGTCCGCTGCGGAAAAGCGAATGGTCGTCCACCAGCACCACCCGGCACGGCTCCATAGTCATAAGGTCACTCATAATTCATTGCAAACAAAACCGGCCGCCGCATCGGACGTGCGGCCCTTCCGTCGCCGAGCCGGCCCTCATCGTCCGCCGGCTGCCTCCTCCGCAACTGCGGCATCGCCGTCGGTCGTTACCCTGATGCGGGCCTGCATGCCCCGCCCCTTCGAGCTGGCGATCTCGCACCGCCCGCTGAGCGAATTGATGCGCGAGGCGATATTCGACAGTCCCATGCCGCAGTCGGTCAGCGCCTCCGGATCGAAGCCCCTGCCGTTGTCGGAATAGTCGAGCGAGAGGGTCCGGCCGCTGCGCGAGAGCGAAAGGTTGATCTCCGTGCAGCCCGAATGGCGCAGCGAATTGTTTATCAGCTCGCACACCACCCGGTAGAGGATGACCTCCACGTCGGTGTCGAACCGTTCGTCGCGCAGGTTGGTCACGAAACGGATCTTCACGTCGTGGATCGTCGCGCTTTTGCCGACGAAGTTCTGAATCCCGCGCGCCAGTCCGAAGTCGTTGAGCACGTGGGGCGACAGGTTGTTCGATATTTCGCGCAGGGAGCGGATCGCCTCGTCGATCACATAGGTCGTGTTGGCCAGAATCTCCTGCTGGTCCTCCGCGAGCTGCTCGCGCCGCAGCGCCGAGAGCGACATGCGGGCCGACGAGAGCAGCGGACCCAGGCCGTCGTGCAGCTCCTTCGAGAAGCGCGAGCGCGACTTCTCCTCGGTGCGCAGCACGGCCGTCAGAATCCGCTTGTTCAGCAGCTGCCGCTGGCGGTTGAGGCGGGCGATGTAACGGAAGAGCTTCGAGGCGTACATGACACCCAGCGACATGCTGACCGAGATGATTACCCCCAGCCAGACGAACACTTCGTAGGGAATCTCCTGGTCGTTGGCCCGCAGAAACTGCACCACCCGTTCGACGGAGAGCAGCGTGAATCCGAGGGTAAAGAGAATCCAGATCGAATTGTACTTGGTCGTGCGGATCAGCCGCACGGCATAAACCGAAGCTACCACCTGAACGAGGATGGCCACGACGAGCAAGATCTTAATCCACATAGAGACGTTTCTTTCTTATTCAACATTCGTTTTTGCACCCGGTGTCCGGCCTGCCGGAGACGCTCCGTTGCGCCGGTTCCGTCCCGCACCCCGCACGGGAGATGCGCCGGACGCATCCGCAGCGAAGTCAAAGATACGAATAAGCGAGTGCAAAAGCAAGTTTGTTTGCGATTTTGCCGAGCGGAAGTATCTAAAACGAAGTTAAAGATACGAATAAGCGAGTGCCAAAAACAAGCCCGCTTGCATTTTGTCGGGCGGGAGTATCCGGGGCGGTGCCGAGCAGGGGCCGGCCGCGGACGGAAGCGGGGTTCGTCTGACTTTGCGCCCGGCGGGAGTTTTTCGGGGGGCACAGGACGGACGATCGACGTACGGCGGCATGCGCCGGGGCGGATGAAAAACGGTCCGCGAAGCACTGCGCTTCACGGACCGTTTCGGTTTTATGGCTTCCGTGCCGAATTACATCCAGCCGCCGTTCGCTGCGGCTTTCGCACGGCAGATGATCGCGACCTCGCGGCTCATCGAGGTGCCGCCCACCGACGAGCGGATTCTCGCGATGCCTGCGCCCTGCTTGGTGCAGGTAATCGTCACCTTGTCGCCGGTAGCGTTGCTCTCGGTCAGACCGAGCTTCTCGATCGTATCCTTGTCCGCCTCGAAGAAGTAGTTCAGCTTGGCCAGGTCGCTGTAGTACTCGGAGAGCGTGATGGTCGTCGGCTCGTTGGGAGCGACCATGATGGCCGGAATGCCGCGCACGGCCAGCAGCAGCTTGTAGGCATCGACCATGCCGCCGCCCATCTTGCCCCGGTAGTTCTCCAGCTCCATTATGCCGCTGAAGTTATTGTAGGGTCTGAACTTCTTCGTGCCGGTAAGGTGGCTGTCGAGATCGCTGACCGAAGCCAGCAGCATCGAACGGAACTCTTCAGGCTGGAAGGTCTTGCCCAGCTGCTTGGCGTAAGAGAGCGCCAGAGCCGCTACGCCCGAGACGTGGGGGCATGCCATCGAGGTACCCGACATGTAGCCGTAGTTGGTCGGGGGAAGGAGCGTCGAGAGAATGCCGCCCTTCTCGCTGCGGTCGTTGTGGTAGTTCAGGTCGCCGCCCGGAGCCGCGATGTCGGCCGCCGTGCTGAAGTTGGTAAAGGTCGAGGGAGTGAAGTCCGTGCTGACCGAGGTCACGCAGACCATTTCGGGATAGGCGGCCGGATAGTCGCACGCCGTACCATCGTTACCGCCGGCTACGATGGCGATACCGCCGTTGAGCGGGCTGTTCTCGCGGGGCTTGGTAATGAAGTAGTGGAATGCTTCGGCTTCGACACCGCACATGGCCAGGTAGGCCTGGTCGGTGGAGGGACCCGACGAACCCAGACCCCAGCTGCACTGCAGGATCGAAGCACCGTTGTCGGCCGCGTATTTGATGGCCGCAGCGACCTGACTAGTCGTTGCGGAGGAGGTCGGACTGAAGATCTGGAGCGTCATGATCTTCACGCCGTCGTTCTTGCCGCTGCCGCCCGCGATGCCGCAGACACCCGTGCCGTTGTTATTGACGGCCGAGATGGTGCCGGCCACGTGCATGCCGTGCGAAGCGGCATCGCCGCCGTAGATGAGGGTGCTCGTGTTGTTTACGAAGTTGTATCCGTGGATGTCGTCCTTGTATCCGTTGCCGTCGTCATCGACACCTTCCGAGCCGTTCAGCTCTTTGGTGTTGATCCACATGTTGGCGGCGATGTCCTCGTGCGCGGGATCGACCGGCTGGTCGGAAACGGCCACGATGATCGAAGGATCGCCCGTGCAAAGCTCCCAGGCAGCCTCCAGATTGATGTCGCAGCCCGCAGCGATCGGCTTGACGAGCGTCTCGTCGCCCGTGTTGTTGTAGTGCCACTGGCTCTTCAGCTCGGGATCGTTGAAGCCCGACATGGTGGTGCGGGTCTCGATCCGGTCGTAAGCCCCCGTCGCTGCGACAGGCACGAACTTGCCGTCGAACATAGGCTCGACATGGGGGTTGTACTGCACGTAGGCGATGTCGTCGAGTCCGGCGAGCTTGCGTGCGGCATCGTTCAGGGCGACCTGCGAGTCGAAGCGGACGGTGTACCAGCGGTGCAGACCGTAGGCGCGCGCCTCCTCCTCGTTGCGCTTGTCGTAGGGGAATACTCGTTCGAGCGACATTGCGCCGATGTCGGTCAGAACGGCATCGAACGGCTCCACGCCGCTGCGCGTCGCATTCGAGGGGGCGATGTTCTGTTCGATCGCAGCGACCGTCTGGTCGGAGAGCTTGACCAGCAGCTCGCCGCCCGGAGCCTCCGTCCATGCAAACAGGATTTTGCGCTCGATCGCATCGTTTCCTGCATTCGGCTGCGCGTTCTCGGCGGGATCCTGCGTACAGCCGAAGAGTGCGGCTGCGGCCACGAGAAGCGTCCCGAGTTTCAGATTGATAGTTTTCATAACGGTTTCTTGGTTTTTAGATATTTTTGATTTCGTCAGTTCCATGAATTACATCCAGCCGCCGTTGGCTGCCGCTTTCGCACGGCAGATGAGCGCCACCTCCCGGCTCATCGAGGTGCCGCCTACCGTCGAGGTAATGCGCACCAGAGCCGCCCCCTGCCGGGTGCAGGTAATCGTCGCGTCGCCGTTCTCGCCTTCGCTGACCGAAAGTCCGAGCTTGGCGACAGCCGCTTCGTCGGCCTCGACACGGTAGTACTCCAGCGAAGTGACCCCGCCGTAGTAGCGGGCCAGCGAAACGGTGGTCGGCTCGTTCTGCACCACGGTAATGGCCGGGGTGCCGCGCACGGCCAGCAGCATCTTGTAGGCATCGACCAGTCCCGAACCCAGCTTGCCCCTGTAGGAGGCCAGATCCATCGGGCTGCCGTAGTGGGTCGTGCCTGCGGAGTAGTCGGCAAACTCCTTCATGCCGACCAGGTAGGGGTCGAGCGGATTGACCGCGCCGAGCAGCATCGAGCGGAACTCGTCGGGCTGGAAAGTCTTGCCGAGCTGCTTGGCGTAGGAGAGAGCCAGCGCCGCCACGCCCGAGACGTGCGGGCAGGCCATCGACGTGCCGTGCTCGTATCCGTATTTGCCCTTCGAGGTCAGGATGGTCGAAAGAATGCGTCCCGCCTTCTCGTCCATGCCGTCCTCGACCTGATGGTACTTGTAGTCGCCGCCCGGAGCCGCGATGTCGGCCGCGATGCCGTAGTTGGTAAAGGTCGAGGGGGTAAAGTCCGTACCTATCGAGGTAACGCACACCACCTCCGAATAACCGCCCGGATAGCTGCAGAGCGCCTTGCCGTCGTTGCCGGCCGAGACGATCACGATGCCGCCGTTGAGCGGGCTTCCGGGGCGCGGTTTGTTGATGAAGTAGCGGATGGCTTCGGCCTGGACGCTGCATTCGGCCAGATACTCCTCCTCGTTCTGGTATTTGCCGCTCTTCTCGCCCCAGCTGCACTGCAGGACGGAAGCGCCGTTGTCGGCCGCATAGCGGATGGCTTCGGCCGACCGTTTGGTGGTAATCGAGCCGCGCAGGGTGGCGTTCTGGATCGACATGATCTTCACGCCGTCTCTCTTGCCGCTGCCGCCGGCGATGCCGCAGACACCCGTCGCGTTGTGGTTCACGGCTGCGATGGTGCCCGCCACATGCGTGCCGTGCGACTCGTCGCCGGGAGCTATCGTGCCGCTGTCGTCGGCGAAGTTGTATCCGTAAACGTCATCGACGTATCCGTTGTCGTCGTCGTCCTCGCCCTCCGAGCCGTTGCGCTCGGCCTCATTGATCCACATGTTGGCTGCCAGATCCTCGTGGGAGAACTCGACGCCCTGGTCCATTACAGCGACGATGATCGAGGGGTCGCCCGTACAAAGCTCCCAGGCCGGCTCCAGGTTGATGTCGCAGCCCGCCTTGATCGGCTTGACGAGCGTTTCGTCGCCCGTGTTCTTGTAGTGCCACTGCAGCTTCAGCCGCGGGTCGTCGAAGAAAGGAGCGTCGCTGCGCGTGGCTGCCGAGGTAAAAAGCTCGTCGCAGGGAACCGCATGGTCCGTATAGGTCGGGACGATCCGGTTGTTGTACTGCACGAACGCCACCTCCGGCCGTGCGGCCAGCTGGCGCGCCGCCTCCTCGAGATCGAAATCTTCGGCAAATTCGACCGCATACCAGCGGTGCAGTCCGAATGCCCGCGCCTGCTCCTCCTCCTTGGGGATGAAGCGGAACACGCGTTCGAGCGAAGCGGCCGCGAGATCGTCCAGCACGGAGTCGAGTCCGCTGATTCCCGAGCGGGTCGCCGCGCCGCCCGTGCGGGTGGCATGGGTTTCGACCGCAGCGGTCGCCTCTTCGGAGAACTTTACGAGCAATTCGCCCTGCTCGGCTCCCTCCGAGGAGAAGATTATCTTATTGTTTCCCGACGTGCCGTCGTACGATACGCCGTTTTCCTGAGGGTCCTGCACGCAACCGCAAAGAGCCGCTGCGACGAGAATAGTGCCGATTTTGAGATTCCAGTTTTTCATAAAGTTCCGTTTTTAGCCTTTAAATATAGACATTTTTTTTCAATTGCAACTAATTCGTCGCAAATCGACCGCTCCGGAGCTTTGATTTTATTCGGCTGTGACGTATGTATAACGGCTCGCGCGCCGGCGATATTGTGCGGGCGCGCGTTTTGCGGCGGCGGAAACGAAAAAGCACCTCCATAGCCGGAGGTGCTTTTTCGTTTGCCGTCGCAAGGGCGAATGCTATTTTGCCATTCTTCTCTCCTTGATGCGGGCCTTTTTGCCGGTCAGGTTGCGCAGGTAGTAGATGCGTGCGCGCCGTACTACGCCGTACTTATTGACCTCGATGCTTTCGATGTGGGGCGAGTAGAGGGGGAAGATACGCTCCACGCCTACGCCGTTGGAAATCTTGCGGATCGTAAACATTTTGGTTTTTCCCGTACCCTTGATCTGGATTACTACGCCGCGGAAGCTCTGCAGGCGCTCCTTGTTACCCTCGACGATTTTGTAGGTAACGGTAATCGTGTCGCCGGCCTGGAAGGTCGGAACGTCGGTCTTGGTCCACATCTGCTCGTTCACGAGCCGGATCAGTGCATCTTTGTTCATTGTTGTAACAATTTGTTTGATGGTTTCTGCGTCCAACATTGCCGCTGCACCCGGAACTCCCATGCGGTCACTTTGTTCCGCAATCCGTCGCAATCCGTTGAACGACAACGGCCCGATACGTCCGGATGCCCAATGCAAGAGGTTGATACGGTCCGCAAATATAGCCATATTTTCCCATCGGACAATCGTCCGCGCGATTTTTTCGGCATGCCGTCGCGGTTTCGCGACCGATTTGCCCCGTTTTTGCTGTGGTGTCATGGGCCGCGGGGCGGGTTTTCCTTGCGGGGCGGATGCTTCGCCGCGGATGCGGTCGGTCCGGAAATTAACCGTATATTTGCAACACCTCCGCCCCCGGACGGCGGCCTGCGCCGCGGACGCACGGTCTTCCGCACCGGAGCGCAGAGGAGCGATTGCAGCATATAATATAAAATAGGTATGGATAAGGACAGATTGATTTTCGTGACCAACGACGACGGTTACGATTCGCGGGGAATCCGCGCGGCGATCGAGGTGGCGCGCCGCTTCGGCCGGGTAATAGCCGTAGCGCCGGAAACGCCGCAAAGCGGCATGAGCCAGGCCATAACGATCAACAACCCGCTCTTTCTGCGGGAGATTTCGAAAGAGGACGGCGTGGAGCTTTACTCGTTCTCGGGCACTCCGGTCGATTGCGTGAAGGTAGCCTTCGACCACCTGCTGCGCGACCGCCGGGTCGATCTGGCCCTCTCGGGAATCAACCACGGCTCCAATTCGGCGGCCAACATTCTCTATTCGGGCACGATGGGTGCGGCGATCGAGTGCAGTTTCTACGGCTGCCCGGCGATCGGACTCTCGCTCGACGACCACAGCGCCGGAGCCGACTTCGACGCTGCGGCGATTTACGGCGCACGGATCGTCGAATCGGTGGTCGCGGCCGATCCTCCGCTGCCGCTCTGCCTGAACGTCAATATTCCCAAAGGGCGGCCCGAGGAGATCCGGGGCGTGCGGGTCTGTCGGCAGAACAAGGGATACTGGCGCGAGGACTTCTTCCGCCGCCACGATCCCCGGGGACGCGAATACTTCTGGCTGACGGGCGCTTTCGTCAATAGCGAACCGGAGGCGACCGACACCGACGAGTGGGCGCTGGCCAACGGCTATATCGCGGTGGTGCCCGTACAGACCGACATGACGGACTACGCCCGCCTGGAGTCGCTGCGGCGCATCATCGGTTAGGGCGGCGCGGCGTTTCCGGCGGAGGGTTCTCCGCCGGCCGGAAAGCGCTCTTGCGGGGGCTATTTCGCGGCCGCAGCGGTTTTCCGGTTTTATTTCGCACCTTCAGCTCCGCCTCGGACAGTCCGGTCTCGGCATAACCAAGCTAACGCTTGTTTCTGCGCCCGACTTTTCGTATCTTTAACTTCGTTTTAGATACTTCCGCTCGGCAAAATCGCAAATAAATTTGCTTTTGCCCGCGGCTTATTCGTATCTTTACCGAAATTTAATCGTTCAATGGAGAATACCAAACCATATACGAAAGCTCCCCGACCCGATATCGGGCGCGGCTGCACCTTTCATTACACCCCCGACGGCTATGCCGAGGCGACTCCCTGCGGCGGGTGTTTCAAATTGCACGAGACGGCCTGGCTGGAGGAGTATCCCGACCACGAGCAGACCGATATTTTCGAGGTGCGATTCAAGAATACGCGTCGTTCGTACTATCAGAATGTCAATAACCTGCCTCTGAAGCGGGGCGACATCGTTGCGGTCGAGGCCTCGCCCGGCCACGACATTGGCATCGTCTCTCTGACGGGCGACATGGTGGCCCGGCAGATGCGCCGCGTGGGATTCAATCCCTACAACGGCGAGTTCAAGAAGATCTACCGCAAGGCCAAGCCCTACGACATCGAACGCTGGCAGGAGGCCATCGCCCTCGAACACGAGACGATGATCGCCGCCCGCCAGATCGCCGCCGAGATGGGACTCAACATGAAGATCGGCGACGTGGAGTATCAGGGCGATAAGATCAAGGCGATCTTTTATTACATAGCCGACGAGCGGGTCGATTTCCGCGAGCTGATCAAGGTGTTCGCCGAGCGGTTCCACATACGCATCGAGATGAAGCAGATCGGCGCCCGTCAGGAGGCGGGGCGCATCGGCGGCATCGGTGCCTGCGGCCGCGAGCTGTGCTGCGCTTCGTGGATTTCGAGCTTCTCGAGCGTCACGACCAATTCGGCGCGCGTGCAGGAGCTGTCGCTCAATCCCCAGAAACTTGCCGGCCAGTGCTCGAAGCTCAAGTGCTGCCTGGCCTACGAGTACGACGTGTATGCCGAGGCGCGGCGCGAGTTCCCCCGTCTGCGGGAGCCGCTGCAGGCGCTCGACGGCGATTACTACCTCATCAAGAACGATATTCTGGCCGGCACGATGTCCTTCAGCAGCAGCCGGGATGCCATGAGCAACGTGGTGACGCTGCCCGTCGCGCGCGTGAAAGAGATCATCGCCCTGAACCGGGCGGGTCAGAAGGTCGAGACGCTGCAGGCGGAGGATCTGCTTGCCGGGCAGGTCGAGGAGCCGACCTATCGTTCGGAGGAGGACAGCATCACCCGTTTCGATAACGCTTCGAAACGGCGCGGCCGTAACCGCCGGAAGGGCGGCAAGGAGCAGCGGGAGAGGAGAGCGCCGGAGGGTGCAGCCCGGGCCGATGCCTCCGCCAAGCCGTCGGCCGAACGTTCCGCTGCTGCGGGTGCCGGCGAGAGTGCGGCCGAAACCCGTGCGCCGCGTCGCGAGCGCCGCAACGGCGGCCGGGGCGAGGGCGCTGCCGCGACGGAGCGTCGGGGCGATTCGCGCGAGGGGCGTGCCCGTTCCGGCAAACCCCGTCCGGAGGGCCGGCCACAGGCCGACGGACCGAAGCCGCAGCCGGCTGCGGCCGGCGAACAACGGCGTGCGGAGGAAGGCGATGGCGGTCCGCAGCGCCGCTCCCGTTCGCGGGGACGCGGCCGCCGCGACGGAGGACGGCCGAAAGGGGAGCGGGGCGAACGCCCTGCCGGAAGCGAAACCCCGAAAAAGGAGGAGTAACTGCAAAAGCGGACGGTCGGATGTGTTGGCGGGGATTCATAGCGGCGGTGTGCGTGTCGTTGGCGGGCGGGTGCCTCTCGCCCCACGAGGCGGCGATGGTCGATGTCGATCCCTGCGCCTGGACGGAAGGTGCCTGCGTGGAGTTCGAGAACCGGGATACGCTGGCCGAGCGCGATCTCTATCTGGTGGTGCGGTACGCCTCGCTGCACGGCGGGCAGGGCGATACGCTTCGGCTGACGGTCGAGACGCTCGCACCCGATTCGTCGCGCTGTACGGAGCAGGTCTCCGTGCCGCTGCCCGCCTCGGAGCGTGCTGCGGCGCTTCGTCCGCAGTCCAGGCAGCTCTACCGCCGTGCGGCGGTGCTGGGGCAGCCGGGACGCTACAGGATCACGCTTACCCCCTCTTCCTCCGCCCGGGGCGTAGAGGCCGTAGGCATCGATCTCGAGCCGAGCGGGACATTGTAATTGCTAACTTGACTCATGGGAAAAGATAAATTGAGAAGGTTCGCCGAGAACCTCACATTCGAATGTTTCGTGCAGCCGGCCTTCGAGGAGGCGTTCGGTTGCGACCATCCGCTGAAGGGGCGCTGGCACAGCGACTTCTTCCGCAACGACCGGCCGATCGTCCTCGAACTGGGGTGCGGCAAGGGGGAATACACCGTCGCGCTGGCCGAGCGCGATCCCTCGCGCAACTACATCGGCGTGGATATCAAGGGTGCCCGCATGTGGCGCGGCGCGAAGACCGCGACCGAGCGCGGGATGAAGAACGTCGGCTTCCTGCGCACGCGCATCGAGCTGATCGACTCCTTCTTCGCCCGGGGCGAGGTCAGCGAGATCTGGATTACCTTTCCCGATCCGCAGCTCAAGACGCGGCGGGCGAAGAAACGGCTTACCTCGCCGCTCTTTCTGGAGCGCTATGCCCGCATGCTTCCTGCCGAGGGCAGGATCCACCTCAAGACCGATTCGCAGCATCTGTTCGCCTATACGCAGGCGGTAATCGGGCGCTTCGGCCTGGAATGCGAAGCGGCCAACGACGATATTTACGGCTCGGGCTTCGCCGACGAGGTGCTCTCCGTGAAGACGGCCTACGAGCGCATGTTCCTCGACCGGGGGCTTCCGATTACCTACACCCGCTTCTCGCTCGGCGAGCGGCGGGAGTTCCCGATGTTCGACTGGGAGGGCGACGACCTGCCGGAGAAGGATGCCGAGGAGGCGCGCCGCAGGTAGCGGCGGCGCGCGGAGGAGGGTACTTTCCCGGAACAAAGCGACGGTCGGGCGGCGGATTGCGTCGCCCGGTCTCTTTTTTTCAGGGGCGCAGCGTCAGGTGCAGGATCGGGAAGGGCCGCCCCGCCTCGTCCTGCGCGTCGCGGCCGGCGACGACGAACCCCAGCCGCAGGTAGAAGCCCGTCGCCTGTTCGTTCTGCTCGTTCGTATCGACGGTGCAGGCACCGTAGCGGGCGACGGCCTCTTCGACCAGGCGGCGGCCGCAGCCCGCGCCCCGGCGGTCGGGCCGCACGAAGAGCATGGCGATATGGGTTCCCGTCACACCGATGAAGGCGACGATGCGGCCATCTTCGCGGATGCAGCGGAGGCGTTCGACCCCCGGAAGATACTCCCCGGCCATGCGGGACTTTATCTCCTGAATGTCGGATTCTTGCAGGAAGCGGTGGGTGGCCCGCACGGAGGCCTCCCACACTCGGATCAGCTCCGTGTAGTCGCGGCGGCCGGCCGCCGCGGTGCGTATCTGTTTCTGTCGCATGGCGGGGTAGGATCGAATCGGCGCAAAGTTACGTTTTCTTGCGGGATAAAGTTTTGCCGCCGCGGGAATTTTGAGTAAATTTGAACTCGGACAAACGAAATGGAGGAACCATGATGGACTTGACCCGATACGAGCGGTTGCGCGACGAGATTCGCCGCACCCTGACACCCGAGGAGGCCTCCAGGGCCGACCGCGCCCTGGAGTACGCGCTGCGGCAGACGGCCGGCGAGCTGCGCTACGACGGCACCCCGATGGCGGATCATGCGGCCGAGGTGGCGCGCATCGTCCTGACGGAGATAGGCCTGGGGGCGGCTCCGGTCGTGGCGGCCATTCTGCACGATGCGGTCCGCAGCGCCGCACGGCGGGGCGAGGAGTGCTTCGTGGCGTGCACCTCGGGGATCCGGGAGCAGTTCGGGGAGGAGGTGCTGGGCATGACCGTCGGGATGAACAGCATCTCGGAGATCCGGCTCAACGCCTCGAAGGAGCAGGCGGAGAACTTCCGCGAACTGATCGTCTCCTATTCGGAGGATCCGCGCGTGATCCTTATCAAGCTGGCCGACCGCCTCGAAGTGATGCGCCGGCTCGACATCTTTCCCCGCGAGAAGTGGCGCAAGAAGAGCTGGGAGTCGCTCAACCTCTATGCGCAGATCGCCCACAAGCTGGGCCTCTACAATGTCAAGAGCGAACTGGAGGACCTGGCCCTGCGCTACCTCGAACCGCAGGACTACCGCCACATTGCCGAGAAGCTCTCGGCCTCGGAGGAAGAGCGGCGCGACTTCATCGCGCGATTCCTCGCCCCGGTCGTCGAGCGGCTCGACCGGGCAGGACTCAACTACCACATAAAGAGCCGCACCAAGTCGATCTTCTCGATCTGGAACAAGATGCGCAAGCAGCGCGTGCCGTTCGAGGGGGTGTACGACATTTTCGCCCTGCGGATCATCCTCGACTGCCCGCCCGAGGAGGAGAAGCGGCTGTGCTGGACCGTCTATTCGATCGTGACCGATTTCTATACGCCCAATCCCGAGCGGACGCGCGACTGGATCTCGATCCCCAAATCGAACGGTTACGAGTCGCTCCACACCACCGTCGCCGCCGGGCAGGGACGCTGGGTGGAGATTCAGATCCGCACCGAACGCATGGATGCGGTGGCCGAGCGGGGCATCGCCGCCCACTGGCGCTACAAAGGGGTCGATCAGGGATCGAGCAGCAACGAGCGCTGGCTGCGTCAGCTGCGCGAACTGATGGAGGACAAGAGCCGCACGCTGGCCCGCAGCTTCGATGCCAAGCCCTCGTCGGGCGAGATCTTCGTATTCACGCCCGGGGGCGACTTGCGTCGTCTGCCCGAAGGGGCCACCGTGCTCGACTTCGCTTTCGATATCCATTCGTCGCTCGGCGTGACCTGTGCGGGCGGCAAGATCAACAACCGGCCTGCGGCGATCCGCGACGAGCTGCACAACGGCGACATCGTCGAGATCATGACCCAGAAGAACCAGCGGCCCAAAGCCGACTGGCTGGGATTCGCCGTGACCTCGAAGGCCCGAAGCAAGATCCGGGCTTCGCTGCGCGAGGAGCAGGCCCGCAACGCGCGTCTCGGCCGCGAGGAGATCGAGCGCAAGCTCAAGAACTGGAAGTTGCCGCTTTCGATCGACGAGGCGGTGGCGATCCTTTGCCGCCACTTCAGGATGCGGACGGGCACGGAGCTTTATGCGGCGGTAACCGCCGGGAAGATAGAGTTGATGCAGATCAAGGAGATCCTCGCGGCACACCTTTCGGGCGAGGCCGAGGAGGAGCGCCGTGCGGCGGCCGCCCAGATCGAGGCCGAGAAGCGGCGCAAGGCCGAACAGGAGCAGACAGCGCTGCCCAAGAGCAGCGACGCGCTGGTCATCGACGAGCGGATCGGACAGCTCGAATACAAGCTGGGACGCTGCTGCAACCCGATTCGCGGGGACGAGATCTTCGGCTTCGTTACCGTAAACGCCGGCATTACCATCCACCGGGCCGACTGCCCCAATGCCCGCCGGCTGCGGGAGAACTACCCCTACCGCATCATGGAAGCCCGCTGGCGCAACAGCGGGCAGGGAGCTTTCCGGGCCTCGATCCGCATCGTGGCTGAAGACCGTACGGGGATGATCAACCACATAACCGACGTGATCAGCCGCGATCTGAAACTCAACATACGGTCGATGAACCTCTCCTCGTCGGGCGGTGTGCTCTCGGGCGAACTGCATGTCGAAGTGCCCGGTGCGGGCATGCTCGACATGCTGGTCCATTCGATCCTGCGCATCCGCGGCGTGCAGAAAGCCTATCGGGTGAACGGATGATCCTTGCGCCGCCCGCTGTCGGGTGCTCGGGGGGCGTCCGGCGCGAATCGCAACGTTGCCCGGGCGTGCGGGGTGCGGCGGTCGTGTCGCTCCGTATTTGTAGATGCTGAAAAAGAAACCCCGTTTCCATTCGGAAACGGGGTTTTGCGTTTTCGGGGCGGATGGTCCGGATTACTGGATGCCCAGCTCTTTCTTCACTTCGGGACCCAGATCGGTCATCGCCGTCTCGTCGAAATAGACCATCGAGGGGACGACCGTGTTGAAGACGGCCGTGTAGCCTCCGGCCTGAGCCACCTTCTTCACGGCCTCCTGCGCCTTGGCCATGATCGGGTCGGTCAGTTCCTGCTCGCGCTTCTCCAGATCGGCCTGGGCGCTGGAGTAGAACTCCCGCATGCGGTTGTCCAGATCGGTCAGCTCCTTCTCCTTGATCTGACGCGTCATGTCGGAATAGGTGTCCTTGTTCTTCTGATAGTCGTTGTATTTGGTGTTCAGCTCCACCTGCATGATCTCCAGATTTTCGCGCAGCTCCTTGCTGTAGGCCTCCATGTTGAGCATCATTTCGTTGTACTCGGGCATGGCGGTAATGAGTTCCTGGAGGTTGATGCGGCCCAGCTTCTGGGCGAATACGCTGCTGCTGCTCAGCACGAGGGCGAGCGCGAGGGTCAGTTTAACGAGTTTTTTCATGAGTTATTGAGTGTTTGAATTTCTTATCGCTTGATGAACTCGATGAGCGCCTGCGTGTGGTCGGTTTTCGGACCGTGATACAGCAGCGTCGGATTCGATGCCGAGTCGAGGATCAGGTCGTAGCCTTTGGCCGCGGCATACCGGGAGAGCGCTTCGAACACCCGCTTTTGGATCGGCTGGATCAGTTCGAGACGCTTTTTCATCAGCGTTCCCTCCGGACCGAAGGTCTCCCGCTGGAACTTCTCTATCGCCTCCTCGCGGCTGAGGATGGTGTTCTGCTGCTGCTGGCGCAAGTAGGCCGAAAGGGTCGCCTCCTGCGCCTTGTATTCGGCGTAGAGCGATGCGATGGCTTCGTATTCGTCGTCGATCCGTTGCTGGTACTCCTCGGCCATGCGGTCGAGCGATGCGATCGCCGTGTTGTAGTCGTCGAGCGACTTGAAGATCTTCTCGCTGTCCACGACGATGTAGTTCTGTGCCGAAAGGGTGCCCAGCGTCGCGATGAATGCGAATACGAGCAGTGTGAGACGTTTCATGGGGATTCGTTTTTTGTCGTTTCTGTTTCGATGATGCGAATGACTCTTTCCTTTCAAATTTGCTGCCAAAACGGATGCCTGCGTCAGAATTGCATACCCATCGTGAAGTGGATGTGGCTGCCGCTGCGCCGCGTCTGTCCTGCGGCGGGATCGAAGCCCCAGCCCCAGTCGATGCCCAGCATGCCCACGATCGGCAGGAAGAGCCGCACGCCGACACCCGCCGAACGTTTGATGCGGAAAGGCGAGAACTCTTTCCAGGAGCTGAATCCGTTGCCGCCCTCGACGAAGCCCAGGGCGTAGATGTTGGTCTGCCCCTTGAGCAGGATCGGATAGCGCAGCTCCATCGTGTATTTGTTGTAGGCGCACGAGTAGTTGCTTCCCGCGGGGTTGAGCGATCCGTCGTCGTAGCCGCGCAGGGCGATGATGTCGATACCGTACATGTTGTAGCCCGTCATGCCGTCGCCGCCCACGTCGAAACGCTCGAAGGGGGATACCTTGTAGCGGTTGTAGTGACCCAGGTAGCCCATCTCGGCACGGGCCATCAGCACCAGGTTGTTGTTGCGGGTCAGGGTGGTGTACCACTGTCCCTTGAAGATCCACTTGTGGAACTCGATCCAGCGGTAGCGGTCGCGCTCGCTCATCGACGAACTCTTGTAGTCGCGGCCGTCCCAGAGCGAGTAGGGGAGCGTGAACTGCACCGATGCGCTGAAGTCGGAGCCGCGGCGCGGATAGATCAGCTGATCGACCGAGTTGCGTCCCAGCACCAGCCGCAGTGAGAGCAGGTTCGACGAGCCGTTCTGAAGGATGAACGAGGTCCAGTTCTTCAGCATGTAGCGCTCGTAGTTGAGTTCGGCGTAGAGCGAAAAGTAGGGGTCGGGCCAGCTGAGGCGTTTGCCCAGGCCGAGCGCCACGCCTGCCGTGCGGAAGTAGCGCGTGCCTTTCTGCCATGCGTAGTAGGCGTTGTTTTCGTCCGAATAGTGGCCCTGGATCGTGAACGAGTTGGGTTTGCGTCCTCCCAGCCAGGGGTCGGTAAAGCTGATGGCCGCCGCCTTGTAGTAGGTGCCGTTGGTTTGGGCGCTGATAGTGAGTTTCTGGTTCTGACCCCGGGGATAGGGACTCCAGGCGTTCTTGTTGAAGAAGTTGCGGACCGAAAGGTTGTTCAGCGTGATGCCGATCGAGCCGACGAAAGTGCCGCCTCCCCATCCGCCGGCGATCTGGAACTGGTCGCTCGGAACCTCCTCCAGCATCCAGTTGATATCGACCAGCTCGTCCGAGTTGGCGACCGGCGCGATGTCGGGAACGATGGCGTTCGCGTCGAAATGGCCCATGCCGCCCAGCGTGTGAAGGGTCTGGAAGAGCAGCGACTGGTTGTAGAGGTCGCCCGGCTGGGTGTAGAGTTCGCGGCGGATTACCTCGTCATCGACGAAGTTGTTGCCCGATATGCCGACGTTGTTGATCGTGAACTGCTTGCCTTCGAATACGCGCAGCTCGAGGTCGATCGAGTCCCGCCCGACGATGATCTCCGCCGGGTCGATCTGCGAGGTCAGGTAGCCCTGGTCCTTGTAGAGCGAGAGGATCGACTGCTCTTCGGGCGAGTTGTAGGGGGGGAGTCCGAGGCGTTTGTGCATCGACCGTTTGTCGTAGATCGAACCTTTCTCCACGCCGAACATGCGGGCCAGTTCGTCCGTCTCATAGATCGAGTTGCCCACCCACGAGACGTTGCGGATGTAGTATTTGTTGCCCTCCGAGAGGTCGATGCGGATGCCGATGCGCTTCTCGTTGATCGGGTAGATCGAGTCGGAGAGCACGGTGGCGTTGCGGAATCCTTTCGAGTTGTAGAAGTCGATCAGCAGCTCCTTGTCGTTCTCGTAGTCCTCTTCGTTGAGCTTGGTGCTGCGCAGGAAGTTGATACTCGTCTTGTGGGTCTTTTTCAGCGTCTGGCGCAACCGTTTGTCGGAAAATTCGTCGTTGCCCGTGAACCGGATCTCGCCGATCCTGACCTTGTGCTTGCGATCGACCACGAACGTGACGTTCACGGCCTGCTTGAGCACCGGGTCGTTCTCGATGCGCGCCTCCACTTCGACGTTGCGGAATCCTTTGTCCGTGAAGAATTTGCGGATCAGCTTCTTGTTCTTGTCGATCACGTAGTCCGAAAGCTCCGTGCCGCGTTTGAGCTTGAGCTGCTCGAGCAGGTCCCGCTGGTTGCTCTTCGAAATGCCCTCGAAGCGCCAGTAATTGACCTTGGGCCGCTCCTGCAGGAAGAGTTCCAGGTCGAGGTCGTCGCCTTCGATGGTGGCTCCCACCCGGATGTCCGAGTAGTAGCGCTGGCTCCACAGGCGGGCGATCGCCTCCGAGATGAAGTTGCTGGGCAGGTAGATCGAATCGCCCGGGATCAGTCCCGACGAGGAGCGGATCATCTCCGGATTGATGAACTGCACGCCGTGTATATTGACGTTGCGGATGCGGTAGAGCCTGGGACTTTGCGCTTCGAGCTGCGGAGCCTTTTCGAACAGCGCCTCGACCGTCGGGCCGGAGGTCTCCTCTTCCGGATTCTGGGCGAATATTGCGGGACAGCACAGCAGCAGCGCGGCCGCCAGTGTCGGGATCAGTTTGGCAGGGTAGTTCATCGTGTCGTTTAACTTCTCTTCCGAGTCGGGGTTTTTACCAGCCCGAAGCGTCGGTCGCGGGCGGCGTATTGGTCGAGTGCGCGGGCGAAGTCCTCCTCCGTGAAGTCGGGCCAGAGCACCGGTGTGAAGCATAGCTCGGCGTAGGCTCCCTGCCAGAGCAGGAAGTTGCTCAGCCGCTGTTCGCCTCCCGTGCGCAGGATCAGGTCGGGATCGGGGCATTCGGCGGTGTAGAGCGCCCGGGCGACCGTCTGTTCGTCGATCGCGTCCGGTGCGATTTCGCCCGAGAGGGCCTGTCGGCAGAGTTCGCGGGCGGCGCGGGCGAGTTCGCTGCGCGAGGAGTAGTTGAGCGCCAGTTGCAGCGTGAGCCGCTCGCCTGCGGCGGTGCGTGCTTCGATCCGTTCGAGCGAATCACGGACCTCTTCGGGGAACCGCTCCCGGTCGCCGATAATCCGCACGCGGACTCCCTGCTCCGCCAGCGCTTCTGCCTCGTTCTGCACGCAGCGGCAGAAAAGTTCCAGCAGGGCGGCGACCTCTTCCGCCGGCCGGCCCCAGTTTTCGGTCGAGAAGGCGTACAGCGTCAGGTAGCGTACGCCGCCTGCGACGGCCGCGCGGATCGTCCGCCGCACGGACTCCACGCCCCGGAGGTGTCCCTCCGTGCGGTCCAGTCCGCGCTGGGTGGCCCAGCGCCCGTTTCCGTCCATGATGACGGCGACGTGTCGGGGTATGCGTTTTTCTTCGCTCATTGAGGTGCAAATATAGGCAATATAATTCGACGGACGAAATAATTACAGGGGTTTTCGGTCCGAGCGCGGATCGACCCCCCACATCATCTTATTGCGTAACGTGTCGTAGAACGATATATTGTGCGCGACGGCCAGAAAAAAGCGGCGCTGCGCGCGCCGGATCGTGAGGCGGGCGCCGTCGGCGACGCGGAAGGCTTCGTTGTCGGCCGAGACGGAGATGCGGGCCTGGCGCGTGTGCAGGCGAAGCGTGATTTCGCTCCGGTCGGGAACGACGATCGGGCGCATGGTCAGGTTGTGCGGGGCGATGGGGGTAAGGATCAGGCAGGCGCAGCTGGGGGCGACGACCGGACCTCCCGCGCTGAGCGAATAGGCCGTCGAGCCGGTCGGGGTGCTGACCAGCAGCCCGTCGCCGCAGTAGGTGGCCACCATCTGTCCGTCGATATAGGTTTCGACCGCGATCATGCCTGCTCCCTGCCGCTGGACGGCCACTTCGTTGATCGCGTGGCGCGGCATCTCCTCTCCGCCGAAGTCGCTCCGCACTTCGAGCATCGAGCGGGCCTCGCAGCGGAGCGTGCCCGTGCGGATCTGTTCGAAGATCTCCCGGATGCCGTTCTGCGGGGCGCTGGTGAGGAATCCCAGGTGGCCGGAGTTGATGCCCGCCACGGGGATCTCCGCGCCGTCGAGCCGCTGAATCCCTTCGAGCAGCGTGCCGTCGCCTCCGTAGCAGAGGAGCACCGCTTCGTCCTGCTGCGGCAGCGTCATCCGTTTTCCGTAGCGGCGCTCGGGTGC
>JAIEHQ010000187.1 GCA_029065825.1 Alistipes sp. | reverse complement strand
TGCGCATGGCCCAGGATTGGTCGATGCGCTATCCGCTGGTCGAGGGACAGGGTAACTTCGGTTCGATGGACGGCGACTCGCCTGCGGCGATGCGTTATACGGAGGCCCGCATGCAGAAGATCACCGACGAGGTAATGGCCGATATCGACAAGGAGACGATCGACTGGACGCTCAACTTCGACGATACGATCCAGGAGCCGACGGTGCTTCCGACCAAGATCCCGCTGCTGCTGGTAAACGGCGCGAGCGGTATCGCCGTCGGTATGGCCACCAACATGGCCCCCCACAATCTGGGAGAGGTCGTCGATGCGTGCTGCGCCTATGTCGATAATCCGGAGATCGAGTGCGAGGAGCTGCTCAAATACGTCAAGGGCCCCGACTTCCCGACGGGCGGTATCATCTACGGCTACGAAGGGGTGCGCGAGGCGCTGCTGACGGGCCGGGGCCGCGTGGTCATGCGTGCCCGCACCGAGATCGAACATACGGCGAGCGGCCGCGAGTGCATCGTCATCACGGAGATCCCCTACATGATCAACAAGGCGGAGATGATCAAGAAGATCGCCGACATGATCAACGAGAAGAAGATCGAGGGCATCTCCTACATCAACGACGAGTCGGACCGCAACGGTATGCGCATCATCGTCATCCTCAAGCACGATGCCGTGGCGAGCGTGGTGCTCAACACGCTCTACAAGAACACCCCGCTGCAGACCTCGTTCGCCGTGAACAACATCGCGCTGGTAAACGGCCGGCCGATGCTGCTCAACCTGCGCGACCTGGTGCGTCATTTCGTCGAGCATCGCCACGACGTGATCGTGCGCCGCACGCGCTTCGACCTGGCCAAGGCGGAGAAGCGGCTCCACATCGTGCTGGGTCTGCTCATCGCCCAGGACAACATCGACGAGATCATCCGCATCATCCGCGGGGCCAAGACACCGGACCTGGCGAAGCAGGCGATGACCGAGCGCTTCGGTCTGAGCGACGCGCAGGCTTCGGCGATCATCGAGATGCGTCTGCGCGCCCTGACCGGTCTGGAGTACGAGAAACTCGTGGCCGAGCGCAACGAGCTGGAGGCGCAGATCGCCTATTTCAAGGACGTGCTGGGCAGCCGGGAGCTGCAGATGAAGGTCATCAGGGACGAACTGCTCGAGATCAAGGAGAAATACGGCGACGAGCGCCGCTCGGAGATCATCTACTCTTCGGAGGAGTTCAATCCCGAGGATTTCTATGCCGACGAGGAGATGGTCATCACCATCTCGCACCTGGGCTACATCAAGCGCACGCCGCTGGCCGAATACCGCACCCAGAACCGGGGCGGCGTAGGTGCCAAGGGAAGCGCCACGCGCGACGAGGATTTCATCGAGCATATCTACATGGCCACGATGCACAACACGATGCTCTTCTTTACCGAGAAGGGCCGCTGCTACTGGCTCAAGGTCTATGAGATTCCCGAGGGAACCCGCTCGTCGAAAGGACGCGCCATCCAGAATGTCATCCAGATCGAACCGGACGACAAGGTGCGCGCCTACATCAACGTCAAGCGCCTGAACGATGCCGAGTACGTCGATAACAACTACATCATCATGTGCACCAAGGACGGCACGATCAAGAAAACCCGTCTGGAGGCCTATTCGCGTCCCCGTCAGAACGGCGTGAACGCGATCGTGATCCGCGAGGGCGACCAGCTGATCGAGGCGAAGCTGACCAGCGGCAATGCCGAGGTCATGATCGCCGCCCGCGACGGCAAGGCGATCCGCTTCAACGAGAATACGGTGCGTCCGATCGGACGCGTCGGTGCGGGCGTGCGCGGCATATCGCTCGAAGAGGGCGACGAGGTGGTCGGCATGATCTGCATCGAACCCGACAGCACGCAGGATGTGCTGGTGCTCAGTGAGAACGGCTACGGCAAGCGTACCGATCTGGAGGAGTATCGCGTGACGAACCGCGGCGGCAAGGGCGTGAAGACGATCAACGTGACCGAAAAGACCGGCAAGCTGATCTCGATCCAGGCCGTGACCGACCGGAACGATCTGATGATCATCAACCGTTCGGGTCTGACGATCCGCACGGCCGTGGAGCAGATCCGTGTGGCGGGCCGTGCGACGCAGGGCGTTCGGATCATCAACCTGCGCGAGGGCGATGCCATCGCTTCGGTCATCGCGGTGCCTGCCGCCGAGGAGGAGGTGGCCGTGCCGGTCGAAGCGGGTGCGGAGGCTCCGGAAACGACGTCACAGGAATAGAATGAATATCGTATAATCTAATAATTGCAGCATTTATGAAAAAGATGATTTTGGCTCTGACGGCCCTCCTGCTGATGGGATCGGGCGTTCAGGCGCAAAAGATTAACCGGGAGGCGCTGGTGCAGAAGATCGAGAAGAACGAAGCCGCCGCCGCCGATGCCAAGAAGGCGGTCAAGGCCGCGACCTGGATCAATCTGGGCAAAAGCTACATCGAGGCAGCGACGCTGCCTACCAAGGACCTCTATGTCGGCATGCTGGAGATGGAGCTTCAGATGAAGCTGGGCGCTCCTCTCTCGAACGAGGCTATCGTGATCGACAACGTTACCCTGGCCGGTGCGAACTACGACTATTTCACGGCCTGTGTGATGGAAGGTCAGGTTATCGGCTGGAAGGAGACCGCACAGGTTTTCCCCGGTGCGACGGACAAGGCGATCGAGGCGCTGAACAAGGCCTACGAGATCGATCCGAAGCAGGCTCCGAAGATCAGGGAGCAGCTGATGCTCATCAGCAACTACTGTTCGCAGCTGGGCGATGCGAGCAACAACATCGCCGAGTACCGCACGGCTACCGAGGCCTTCAAGACCGCGTTCCGTGCGCAGTCCGGCCCCGCGTTCGATACGCCCGACGCATCGCGCCTCTACTACGCCGGCTATTGCGCTACGGCTGCCGGTGCGAACGATCCCGCATCGTATGCCGAGGGTGCCGAGCTGCTGAACCGTGCGCTCGACCTGGGTTTCGTCGATGAGGCGGGACAGATCTACTACTACCTCTACCACAGCTACTACGGTCAGCGCGAGGCCGATCGTGCCAATGTCCTGAAAGCCAAGGATGCGCTGATGACCGGTATCGCGAAGTTCCCGAAGAACGAGGATATTCTCAAGAGCCTCATCATGCTCTACTCGCTGGAGGAGGGTATGGGAGATCCTTCGGAGCTGATCGCCATGCTCGACGAGGCGATCGCCGCCGATCCGCAGAACATCGAACTGTGGTTCAGCCGTGCGCAGATCTCGGTAGCGCTGAAGGAGTACGACGAGGCGATCGAGGCGCTGAAGAAGGCGATCGAGCTGAATCCCAACTCTTACGAAGCGCAGTTCTTCACGGGATACTACATCATCATCAAGGCCGATGCGCTCAACACCATCGCCAACGAGAAGGTCTATACCAGCATGGACGAGGCCGATGCCGATCAGAAGCAGATCATGGCCGTCTATGCCGAGGCGATTCCCTATCTGGAGGCCGCACACGAGCTGATGCCCCAGAACAGCGATCCCGTACAGCTGCTCAAGACGCTCTGCTTCCGTCTGCGCGACGAGGTGGAGGGTATGATGGAGAAATACCAGAAATACGACGCGCTCTACAAGCAGATGGCCTAAGGAAAGGAGTTGTTGCTCCGCTTTCGCGCGGAGCAGCGGAATGGAAAGAGCGAGCCGCATCCTTCGGGATGCGGCTCGCTCTCTTTTGTCGCATTGAAAATGAAAGGGGCCGGCGGCGGCTCCCCCTTTTGTCGCTTTGTTTGTGTCGCGGTCCGGGCCTCCCCTTCGGAGAGGTGTGTTGGGCTTCCGGCAATGTGTTTCTTGCGGGTGTTATCGCGCGTCTGTCCGTAAGGAAAGTGCGGTGTCGGGAGAGGAGCCGCGGGAGGACGGCTCTCGAGCGTGCGATGCGTGCCGCCCGTAGGTTTGTCTTACCGCCCGCCGCAGCTGCCGTTGCCGTTTTTGCAGCCCTTGCAGCCCGCGCACGGGTCGCCCTTCCGGCGGCGCAGCCGGGCAATGATCCGTATGAGGAGCGCTATGCCGATCAGGGCGACTGAAATTTCCTGCCAGTCCATGGTGCGGGGCGTTTGTATCGCAGCGTCAGAGGAGCCACGAAAACAGCAGGTAGGTCAGGTAGGAGAGCACCCAGGCAAGCCCCGTGTTGTAGAGGATCGAGGCGACGGCCCAGCGCCAGCCGATTTCCGAGGCGATCGCTGCGACGGAGGCGATGCAGGGGAAGTAGAAGAGCACGAAGACTAGGAATGCCAGCGCGGCGGCCGGGGTAAAGTCTCCGCTGGCTTTCAGCCGTTCCGAGAGCGAGGCTCCCTCCTCCGAATTGCGGTCGATGGCTTCGCCCTCCGGGTAGAGCACGCCCATCGTGCTGACGACGATCTCCTTGGCGGGTACTCCCGTGAGGATGGCGACGCTCGCTTTCCAGTTCATGCCGAGCGGCTCGAAGACGGGGGCGCATGCCTTGCCGAGGTGTCCCAGGTAGGAGTTCTCGTAGTGTTCGGTGCTCGTCCGCTCCTCGCCGGAGGCGGGGCGCGGGTAGTAGCTCAGGAACCAGACGGCGATCGAGGCCACGAGGATCAATCCGCCCATCTTGCGCAGGTACTGTGCGCAGCGGTCCCACATGTGCGACAGCGTGGCGCGCAGGGTGGGGACGCGGTAGGGTGGCAGCTCCATGACGAAAGGCGTTTCGTCTTCGCGGAACATGCGGCGGCGCAGCAGGCGCGCCGTGACGACGGCGGCGGCGATTCCCAGCAGGTAGAGCCCGAACATGACCGCTCCGGCGTGTTTGGCGAAGAAGGTGCCGGCCAGCAGCAGGTAGATCGGGATGCGTGCGCTGCACGACATGAAGGGGGTGATGAGTACGGTTATCAGCCGGCTGCTGCGGCTCTCGATCGTGCGGCAGGCCATGATCGCCGGCACGTTGCAGCCGAAGCCCATGACCAGCGGAATGAACGATTTGCCGTGCAGCCCGATGCGGTGCATGACCCGGTCCATGATGAAGGCGGCACGGGCCAGGTAGCCCGAATCCTCCATGAAGGAGATGAACAGGTAGAGGATGATGATGTTGGGCAGGAAGACGATCACGCCGCCCACGCCGCCGATCACGCCGTCCACCAGCAGGTCCTTCAGCGCGCCGTCCGGCATCAGGCGGTGGACACCCAGACCGATCTTTTCGACCAGCGTTTCGATCCACTCCTGCGGGTAGGCACCCAGGCTGAAGGTGCAGTAGAACATGAATCCCATCAGCAGGAAGAAGATCGGGAACCCCCACAGCCTGTGCGTTACCAGCGTGTCGATCGCGGCGGTAATCTGTGCCTGCTCCTTTTCTCCGGGGGTGTAGGTCTCGCGCAAGGCTCCCGAGACGAAGCCGTATTTCTGGTTGGCGAAAGCCGTTTCGACATCTTCGCCCAGCTGGTTTTTGATGCGCTGCGCCTCCCGTTCGGCGATCGAGCGCCATTCGGCGTATTTGGGATAGCGGTTGAGCTGTTCGATGACGTACGCGTCGTTTTCGAGCAGCTTCATCGCCAGATAGCGGGGCGGAAACGCCTGCGGCAGTTCGTTGCGCGAATCGCGCAAAGCGTTCGCAAGGGGCTGTATGCCCGCTTCGACGACGGGCCCCTGGCCGATGTGTATGTGGCGGACCCGTTCGTCCTGGTTCTCATAGACGGCGATGACCGTGTCGAGCAGCTGCTCGATGCCGCGTCCGCTGCGGGCGACCACCGGCACCATCGGAACACCCATCATGCGCCCGAGGTTTTCGTAGTCGATCGCCGCGCCGCTCGCCTCCAGCTCGTCGTACATGTTCAGCGCGACGATCATGCGGGGGTTCAGGTCGATCAGCTCGGTGGTAAGGTAGAGGTTGCGTTCGAGGTTCGAGGCGACGACCGTATTGACGATCACGTCGGGCGTGTGTTCGGCCAGGTGGCGGCGCACGTACAGCTCCTCGGGGGTGTAGGCCGTCAGCGCGTAGGTGCCGGGCAGGTCCGTGATCTCGAACCGGTAGCCTTTGTAGGTGCAGTGGCCCCGTTTGGCATCGACCGTGACGCCGCTGTAGTTGCCGACATGCTCGCGACTGCCCGAGATGGCGTTGAAGAGGGAGGTCTTGCCGCTGTTGGGGTTGCCGACCAGGGCCACGTTGATCCGTTTTGACCGCTGGTTGATCAGGCGTTCCAGTTCCACCTCGGTCGCCTCGCCGCTCCACTGTTCGTCGAGAAGCTGCTCCGCCTCTTCGTGCGTGATGACCTCGATCATCCGGGCCTCGCTGCGCCGCAGCGAGATTTCGTAGTCCATGATGCGGTAAACGATCGGATCGTGCAGCGGCGCGTTCAGAACGACCTCCACTTTCTTGCCCCGAACGAATCCCATTTCCATGATGCGACGGCGAAATCCTCCGTGTCCGAGTACCTTGAGGATCGTGGCCGATTCGCCGGTTTTCATATCCGATAGACGCATAATCTTCCGCGAGTGAAATTCAGACTGCAAATATACTCAATAAATGCGGAGCCGCCATCCCGATTTGTGGGGATATTGAGGCGAACGGCCGGGAGGGATGCGTAAATTTTTCGGGGAAAAGCGGTGGATTGTAATTTTTTTATATCTTTGCGAACAAACATCCAAATTATTATATGCACTATGAAAAACTTAATTGAGAAAATCAATGCCGAGTACGCCGCGTTCGTGGAGAATGCCAACGCTCAGGTGGAGAAGGGAAACAAAGCAGCCGGAACCCGTGCGCGCAAGTCCGCTCTGGAGTTGAGCAAACTGATGAAAGAGTTCCGTAAGGTTTCCGTCGAGGCTTCGAAATAATGCTTTGATCCGGTAAACGATAAAAAGGCTCCGTTGATGCGGAGCCTTTTTTTGTTGTGTCCGTTCGGAGCATTGGGCAGAGGTGCGGCCGGATGCCGCAGCCTCCCTTCCGCCCGCTCCGTTGTCCCCTCGCGTGCTACTCGACCGTGACCGATTTGGCCAGGTTGCGGGGCATGTCCACGTCGCGTCCCTTGTTTACGGCGATGTGGTAGGCCAGCAGCTGCAGCGGGATCGAGACGATGATCGGCATCAGGCATTCGGCCACCACGGGAACCTCGATCGAGTAGTCGGAACTCTTGCGGACCAGCGTATCGCCCTTGGCGATGATCGTGATGACCTTGCCGCCGCGTGCCTTGATCTCCTCGATGTTGCTGGCCGTCTTCTCGTAGGTGTGGTCCGGAGTCGCAATGGCGATGGTCGGCATTTCGTTGTCGATCAGTGCGATGGGGCCGTGTTTCATCTCGGCCGCGGGGTAGCCTTCGGCGTGGATGTAGGAGATCTCCTTGAGCTTGAGCGCCCCCTCCAGGGCGGTCGGATAGTGGTAGCCGCGCCCCAGGTAGATGAAGTTGTGGGCGTAGGTGAAGATTTTCGAAAAATCGGCGATCTTGTCGTTGAGCTTGAGCACCTCCGTGATGGCTTCGGGCAGCTCGAGCATGTGTCGGGCGACCTGCCGTGCATGCTCCTCGGTAACCGTTCCCTTGGCGCGGGCGATGGTCAGGGCCAGCATCGTCAGCACCGTGACCTGGCCCGTGAAGGCTTTGGTCGAGGCGACTCCGATTTCGGGTCCTACGTGGATGTAGGTTCCCGAGTCGGTGGTGCGGGCGATCGAGGAGCCGATCACGTTGCAGATGCCATAGACGAAAGCTCCGTGCTCCTTGGCCATCTCGATGGCTGCGAGCGTGTCGGCCGTTTCGCCGGACTGCGACAC
The DNA here is from genome assembly GCA_029065825.1 of Alistipes sp. GTDB lineage: Bacteria > Bacteroidota > Bacteroidia > Bacteroidales > Rikenellaceae > Alistipes. The sequence goes on along the minus strand of JAIEHQ010000187.1, from coordinate 1,030 downwards.
GGCGATGACGATGTCGTCGGGGAAGATGACAGGATTGCGGTAGCGGAACTCCGACGCGTACTCCACCTCGACGGGAATGCGGCAGAAGTCCTCGATCAGGTACTCGCCGATGAGCGAGGCGTGCCACGAGGTGCCGCATGCCACGAAGATGATGCGGCGGGCCTTGAGGAACTTCTCCCGGTGCTCCATGACTCCCGAGAGGATCACGTCGTACGTCTCGGGGTTGATGCGTCCCCGGATGCAGTCGATGATGGTCTTGGGCTGCTCGAAGATCTCCTTGAGCATGAAGTGGGGGTAGCCTCCCTTTTCGAGCTGCGAGATGCTCAGCTGTAGTTTCTTGATGTCGATGGTGCTCTCCTCGTTGTTGATCGTCACGATCTTGAGCGGCTGGTGGCGGTTCATGATGGCCACCTCGCCGTCATTGACATAGACCACCTGGTCGGTGTAGTCGATGATCGAGGCTGCGTCCGAGGCGAGGAAGAACTCCCCTTCGCCGATGCCGATCACCATCGGGCTGCTGTTGCGTGCGGCGATGATCTGGTCGGTGTTGTTCTTTTCGACGACGGCGATGGCGTAGGCTCCGACCACCTGCTTGAGCGCCTGCTGCACGGCCTCCAGAAGCGAACAGCCGTTCGAGGTGCGGATGTACTCGATCAGATTGACCAGCACCTCGGTGTCCGTGTCGCTCTTGAAGCAGTAGCCGTTCTGGATCAGCGCATCCTTCAGCACCCGGTAGTTTTCGATGATGCCGTTGTGGATCAGCGCTATGTCTCCCGAATCGGAGTAGTGGGGATGGGCGTTGGTCTGGTTGGGTTCGCCGTGCGTCGCCCAACGGGTGTGGGCGATGCCGATCGTGCCGTCCAGATCTTTGGATTCGACGAAACGCTCCAGGTCGGCCACTTTGCCCTTGCTCTTGAATACATTCAGTTTGCCCCGGCCGTTTACCAATGCGAGACCGGCACTGTCGTAGCCCCGGTATTCCAACCGGTGCAATCCTTTGATTAGGATGGGATAAGCCTGACGTTTACCC
>JAIEHQ010000186.1 GCA_029065825.1 Alistipes sp. | reverse complement strand
GTCAAAGATACGAATAACCGGGGGCAAAAGCAAGTCCGCCCGCATTTTGTCGGGCGGGAGAGCGTCCGAGACGGAACCGGAGATACGATTTTGCCCGCCGCCGAACGATGCTCGGAGATAAAATGGACCGACGAAAGAGAGAGCGAAACGCGTTTGTCCCTATTTTTGCGGGGTAAATCGAAAACGAAACAAGGAATGTCAAAAGAAAAGATGGCGAAGCGGACCTTTCCGCTCGACGGACTGCACTGTGCGGGATGCGCCGCGCGTGTCGAAAAGATTCTCGTACAGCGGCCCGGCGTGGCCGCCGCAGCGGTCAATCTGGCGGCTTCGACCGTTATGGTCGAATACGACTCCGCGCGAACCTCTCCCGAAGCCCTGCGCGAGACGCTCCGTGCCGCGGGCTACGAACTCTCGATCGACGCGGCGGAGGCGGCCGACGACGAACTGGCCGAGCGGCACCGCCGCCGCTTTCTCGCCTTGAGACGACGGGCCTTGTGGGCCTCCGCGCTCTCGCTGCCCGTCGCCGTCATCGGCATGTTTTTCGCCCATGCGCCCCATGCGGCGATACTCATGGCCCTCCTCTCCACTCCGATGGTCTTCTGGTTCGGACGCGAGTTTTTCGTCAATGCCTGGCGGCAGCTCCGCCGCCGGAGCGCCTCGATGGACACGCTGGTGGCGCTGAGCACCGGCATTGCCTGGACGTTCAGCATGTTCAACCTGATCTGCCCGCGATTCTGGCTCGCGCGCGGCATCGTGCCGCATGTCTATTTCGAGGCGGCGAGCGTCATCGTCGCCTTCATCCTCATCGGCCGCCTGCTCGAAGAGCGGGCCAAAGGCAATACGGCCTCGGCGCTCCGGAAGCTGATCGGACTGCAGCCCGCCGAGGCGCTCGCGGTCGGGAGCGACGGGGCGCTTCGGCCGATTCCGATACGCCGCATCGGAGTGGGCGACCTGCTGGTCGTCCGCCCCGGAGAGAAGATCGCGGTGGACGGCTCGGTGGTCGAGGGCGAATCGTGGGTCGATGAGAGCATGTTGAGCGGCGAGCCGGTCCCCGTGCGCAAAAGCGCCGGAGCACAGGTGTTCGCCGGCACGATCAACCAGCGGGGGAGCTTCCGCTACCGGGCCGAACGGGTCGGTGCCGAGACGATGCTGGCCCAGATCATCCGGCTGGTGCGGGAGGCCCAGGGCAGCAAGGCCCCCGTGCAGCGTCTGGCCGACAGGATCGCGGCGGTCTTCGTTCCCGTCATACTCTGCATCGCGCTGGCATCGCTGCTGGCCTGGGTGGTGCTCGATCCGCAGGACGGCCTGACGCACGGAGTGCTGGCCATGGTCACGGTGCTGATCGTCGCCTGTCCGTGTGCCCTGGGGCTGGCGACACCGACGGCCGTCACGGTCGGGATCGGCAAGGCGGCAGCGGCGGGCATTCTGATCCGGGATGCCGATAGCCTGGAGACCGCCTGCCGCATCGACACGCTGCTTCTCGACAAGACGGGCACGCTGACCGAAGGCCGGCCCGCCGTTATCGATGCGGTTTGGCTGCATGAGGACGAGGCGGCGCGCCGTGTGCTTGCGGCGCTGGAGCGACGATCGGATCATCCTCTCGCCGAAGCCGTCGTCCGCCACCTCGCGGCGGAGGCTCTGCCGGAGGTCGGCGACTTCCGCAACATTCCCGGCCGGGGTGTCGTCGGCCGGAGCGGGACGGACGAGTATTGTGCCGGCAGCCGTCGCCTGCTCGAAGAGCGCGGCATCGCCATCGACGGGGCGCTGCTCGCCGCAGCCGAGCGGTTCTCCGGCGAGGCCTGCAGCCTGGTCTGGTTCGCCGATTCGCGCCGGGCCCTGGCTCTGCTGGCCGTCAGCGATCGGATCGCCGAAAACTCCCGCGAGGCGGTTCAAGAACTTCGCCGGGAGGGCATCGAGGTGCGGATGCTCACGGGCGACAATTACCGGACGGCCCGCATCGTGGCCGCACAGGCGGCTATCGGGCAATTCGCCGCCGATCTGCTGCCGCAGGACAAGGCCGAATATGTCGCACGCCTCCAGTCCGAGGGCCGGAAGGTCGGCATGGCGGGCGACGGAATCAACGACGGCGCGGCGCTGGCACGCGCCGACCTGAGCATCGCGATGGGGCGGGGCAGCGACATCGCGATGGACATCGCCCGCATGACGATCGTGTCGTCCGATCTCCGAAAGATTCCGGAGGCGATCCGCATCTCCCGCCTCACGGTCCGCCCGATCCGGCAGAATCTCTTCTGGGC
>JAIEHQ010000185.1 GCA_029065825.1 Alistipes sp. | reverse complement strand
TCTGATGGATCACGACCGTAAGGAGTTGGTGGAGAGCTTCTACAAGGATCTCGAATTCGGCACGGCCGGTCTGCGCGGCATTATGGGCGTGGGCAGCAACCGCATGAATATCTATACCGTGGGAGCTGCGACGCAGGGCCTTTCGAACTATCTGAAGCGGAATTTCGCAGGGGAGGAGGTTCGTGTGGCGGTGGCGCACGACAGCCGCAATAACTCGCGCATGTTCGCCGAGCACGTGGCCGACATTTTCGCCTCCAACGGATTCCGGGTGTTTCTCTTCGATGCGCTGCGGCCGACTCCCGAGCTGAGCTTCGCCATCCGCGAGCTGGGCTGCCAGTCGGGTGTGGTGGTGACCGCTTCGCACAATCCCAAGGAGTACAACGGCTACAAGGTTTACTGGTGCGACGGCGCGCAGATTACCGAGCCGCACGACAAGAACATTACCGCCGAGGTGGAGCGCATTACCGAGGTGGATCAGATCCTCTGCGGCCGCAATCCGGAGAACATAGAGATTCTGGGGGAGGAGTTCGATGACCTCTATCTGGCGAAGATTCGCGAACTCTCGCTTTCGCCCCAGAGCGTCGAGCGGTTTCATGATCTGAAGATCGTCTATTCGCCGATGCACGGTGCCGGCGTGCGGCTGGTGCCCGAGTCGCTCCGTCGCTTCGGCTTCACCGACGTGCGGCTGGTGCCCGAGCAGGCCGTGATCGACGGCGATTTCCCGACGGTCAAGTCGCCCAACCCCGAGGAGCGCGAGACGATGTCGATGGCCATCGCGCTGGCCGAGCAGGTCAAGGCCGACCTGGTGCTGGCGACCGATCCCGACTCCGACCGCATCGGTGTCGCCCTGCCCGACGAGCACGGCAACTACGTGCTGCTGAACGGCAACCAGACTCTTGCCCTGCTGCTGAGCTATCAGCTTACCCGCTGGGCCGAACTGGGGCGGCTGGACGGTCGTGAATATGTCATCAAGACGATCGTGACCTCGCAGATGGCCAATGCCGTCGCCGATTTCTTCGGCGTGCGGTGCTACGACTGCCTCACGGGATTCAAGCATATCGCCAAGATCATCCGCCAGCATGAGACGGAGCGGACCGGAATGCGCTATATCGGCGGCGGCGAGGAGAGCTTCGGCTACCTTGCGGGCGACTACGTGCGCGATAAGGACGGTGTGTCGGCCTGCTCGCTGGCGGCCGAGGCGGCTGCATGGGCCCGCGATACGATGGGTATTTCGCTTTACGAATGGCTCAAGCAGCTCTATGTCAAATACGGTTTCTATCAGGAGGGGCTGGTTTCCGTGGTCCGCACCGGCAAGGAGGGTGCCGAGCAGATTCAGCGTATGATGGCCGATTTCCGGGCGCAGCCTCCGCGGTCGATCCTCGGCTCTCCGGTGGTGCGGATCAATGATTTCCAGTCGCTCGAACAGATCGACCTGAAGACGGGTGTGCGTACGCCGATCGAGCAGGATCGCAGCAACGTGCTGCAGTGGTTTACCGAGGACGGAACGACCGTTTCGGTGCGTCCGTCGGGCACCGAGCCCAAGATCAAGTTCTACTTCGGGGTCAAGGCGGCGCTCCCTGCGACGGCCGACTACGAGCGGGTGCGTGCGGAGCTGCTCGACAAGATCGGGCGTATCGAACAGGAGCTGGGTCTGAATTGATTCGCTTCGGAAGGATTTCGGCGATGCGGGGAGTGCGATGCCCCGCATCGCTTTTTTTGACCGCTCGTGCGTGGTCGTGTCTTGCGGGATAATCGGAACGGCCGTTTCGGTTTGTCGCTTCGCGGTTTAGGGGCTGGAGGGCTTTCGCGGTGCGGCGGGCGGAGGCCGGTGTCGCGTGGCTTTCCGGAAGCTTTTTCTGCTTCGGGTGCGGAAAAAATGAGGCGAACTGGTCCGGAGGGTGTGCGGTTTGCGATTTTTTTGCTACCTTTGAAAAGAAATATCCCTGTCGGAATTGTGCGTGCACTCTTCGAAAGGCGATCCGCCGGCGTCGGTCTCAGGAGCGAGTCTCCGCCGGGCGGGCCGCGGAGGGCGCGCTGCACGGCTCATCGGCCGGGATTTGCGATTAAGGAATATAATTAACGTTTTGAACGATATGGCGGAAAAAACACAGGCGAGCACCGATAAGCTCAAGGTGCTCAATGCAGTAATGGAGAAGATAGAGAAGGACTTCGGCAAGGGGTCGATCATGCGCATGAACAGCGCGGAAGTGACCGAGGTGCCGGTAATTCCCACCGGTTCGATCACGCTCGACATGGCACTCGGCGTGGGCGGCTATCCCAAGGGACGGGTCATCGAAATCTACGGTCCCGAGTCGTCGGGCAAGACCACGCTGGCGATCCACGCCATCGCCGAGGCGCAGAAGCGGGGCGGTATCGCCGCTTTCATCGATGCCGAGCACGCATTCGACAGCTACTATGCCCAGCAGCTGGGGGTCGATGTCGATAACCTGCTGATCTCGCAGCCCGACAACGGCGAGCAGGCGCTCGAGATCGCCGATTCGCTCATCCGGTCGAGCGCCATCGACATCATTGTGATCGACTCGGTGGCGGCCCTCACGCCCAAGGCGGAGATCGAGGGCGACATGGGCGATTCGAAGATGGGACTTCAGGCCCGTCTGATGTCGCAGGCGTTGCGCAAGCTCACGGCCAGCATCTCGAAGACCAAGACCGTCTGCATCTTCATCAACCAGTTGCGCGACAAGATCGGAGTGGTCTATGGCAATCCCGAGACCACGACCGGCGGTAACGCGCTGAAGTTCTATGCCAGCGTGCGTATGGATATTCGCCGTGTGTCGGTAATCAAGGACGGCGAGGAGCAGCTCGGCACCCGCACCCGCGTCAAGGTCGTGAAGAACAAGGTGGCGCCTCCCTTCAAGAAAGCAGAGTTCGACATCATGTTCGGAGAGGGCATCTCCAAGATCGGCGAGATCATCGACCTGGGCGTGGACTACGAGATCATCAAGAAGGCCGGGTCGTGGTTCTCCTACGGCGACCGCAAGATCGGTCAGGGGCGCGACAGCGTGAAGGATGCCTTGCAGAAGGACGAGGCGCTGCGCAACGAGATCGAGGGGCGCGTGCGCGAGGCGATGACCGCGCGCAAGGCGTAGGCGTGCCGGCGGCTGCGCTTTCCGGCTTCGGAGCGTGCGGCTGCGCTCCGGGGCGATTTCCGGAGCGAATAGGGATGGAATGAACGAATCTGAAATATAACGATTATGGATTTTACCGCAGAGGACGAAAGATTGATCGGGGAGCATTGGGACGACTTGCTCCGTTCGTGCGAGAAGATTTGCAAGAACGAGGAGGACTGGGAGTTCGTCAGGCGCGCCTTTTTCCTGGCTAAGGAGGCGCACGGAGGCGTGCGCCGCCGCTCGGGGGAGCCTTATCTGCTGCATCCGATCGCGGTGGCGAAGATCGTCGTCGATGAGATCGGTCTGGGTGTCAAGTCGGTCGTGGCGGCTCTGCTGCACGACGTGGTGGAGGATACGGAATATACGGTCGAAGACATGGAGCGTATATTCGGTCCGAAGATCGCGTCGATGGTCGATGGACTGACCAAAATGTCGGGGGTCTTCAATGCCGACACCTCCGAGCAGGCCGAATATTTCCGCAAGGTGCTCCTGACGCTTTCGGACGACGTGCGGGTTATCCTGATCAAGATCGCCGACCGGCTCCACAACATGCGCACGCTCGGTTCGATGCCGGTCAATAAGCAGATCAAGATCACGGGCGAGACGCTCTATCTGTTCGCGCCGCTGGCCTACAGGCTCGGTCTGTATGCGATCAAGAGCGAGTTGGAGGATCTCTGCATGAAGTATCGTTTCCCGGTGCAGTATGCCGAGCTGACCGAGAAGCTGAAGGCGACCGAAGCCCAGCGCGATGCGTTCATCCACAAGTTCAACGCCCCGATCATCGAGGCGTTGCGGCGCGACCACATCGACTTCGAGATCTCGGGACGCGTCAAGAGCATCTATTCGATCTGGTGCAAGATGCAGCGCAAGCAGATCCCTTTCGAGGAGGTATATGACCTGTTCGCCATCCGCATCGTCTTCCAGCCGCTGGCCTTTCCGTCGGAGAAGACCCAGTGCTGGCAGATCTTTTCGACCATTACCGATATATATACACCCAAGCCCGATCGCCTGCGCGACTGGATTTCGATGCCCAAGTCCAACGGCTACGAGGCCTTGCACTCGACGGTCATGGGACCCGACGGTGCCTGGGTCGAGGTGCAGATCCGCACGCAGCGCATGGAGGAGATCGCCGAACGGGGATTTGCCGCCCACTGGAAGTACAAGCACGCGTCGCTCTCGACCAACGAGGACGAGTTCGATCGCTGGCTCAAGAAGATCCGGGATGCGCTGAACAACCCTTCGGAGCGTGCCGTCGAGTTTCTGGACAACTTCAAGCTGTCGCTCTACACATCCGAGATCGTCGTCTTCACGCCCAAGTGCGAGTCGCGCAAACTGCCTTACGGGGCGACGGCGCGCGATTTCGCCTACGACATTCACTAGAAGATCGGCAACAGCGCCATCGGTGCGAAGATCAACCATAAGATCCAGCCCGTGACGACCCAGATCAACAGCGGCGATCAGATCGAGATCATTACCGCCGACAACGCCCGTCCCAAGGCCGAATGGCTGGAGGTGGTTGCCACGGCCAAGGCCAAGCAGTCGATCAAGAGCTTTCTCAAGCGCGAGCGGCAGAACAACATCGAGCGGGGCATGCGTCTGCTCGAGGAGCGGATGCAGGAGCTTAACGTACCGCTGAGCGGCCGCGTGCTGCGCAAGATCGTTCCGATCTACGAGTCGAAGAACAAGGAGGAGCTTTACAGCAAGATCGGTGCGGGCATCGTCGATCTGAAAGATCTGGACAAGGTGCTGAAGGTCAATGCTACGAGCAAGATACTCAAGTTCTGGACCCTTTTCATCAACAAGAAGGACGACGACGAGGGGGAGGAGGCCGTTGCGGAAAGCACGGCGGACGACCGCGCCGAGGAGCCTCAGTTCGTCATGGCCGAGTGCTGCAAGCCGATTCCGGGCGACAGCGTGGTGGGTTATCGCGATTTGGAGAACAACCGCATCGTGGTCCATAAGGCCAATTGCGGGGAGCTGGACCGTCTGGCCGCGCAGTACGGCAAGCGCATTCTCAAGGACGAGATCAAGTGGTCGCGCCACAAGGCCATGTCCTATCTCTCGACCATCGCGCTGCGGGGCATCGACCGTACGGGCATGCTGCTCGATCTGGCGCGTGTGGTCAGCGAGGATTTCAGCATCAACATCCGGCAGGTCGATATTCACACGCACGACAACATCTTCGAAGGTACGATCAGCGTTTATGTCCGGGATGCGGAAAGTCTGTATGCGCTGATGGATAAGATTCGCAAGCTGAAGGGAATCGATACTGTCAAACGGAATTTGAACTGATAACCGAAGGAAAAATACTATGGACGAGGATATTATTTCGGGCCTCCTGACTATGGTGGCGCTGCTCATCGGGTTGTCGGGAAGCATCGCTTCCGCGTGGGCCAAACGGCGTGGGCGCAAGAGCGTCGGACCGGTGGCGGACGCTTCCGAAGAGCCGGCCGTTATCGGGCCGGAGAAGCGGAAATTCCAGCCCCCTGTCCGGCAGATGAAGAAACGTGTGCCGCCGTCCTCGGCCGGTAAATCCGCAAGGGGAGTCGCCGCACCCTCTTCGAAGCCGTCGGCCGCCATGTCTGTGGAGCGGCCGGAGGGCAATACGCTGGCCGAAGAGTTCGATCTGCGTCGTGCAGTCATTTATTCGGAGATTCTGAGACCGAAGTTCAAGGAGGAGGATAATTTTTAAATCATTGCGATGGCATCCATATTCACACGCATTATTCAGGGCGAGATTCCTTGCTACAAGGTAGCCGAGGATGACAACTATTTCGCATTTTTGGACATCAATCCGCTGCGGCAGGGGCATACTTTGGTCGTGCCGAAGCAGGAGATCGACTATCTGTTCGATCTGGACGACGAAACCTTGGCGGGAATGGTCCTGTTCGCCAAAAAGGTGGCCGGAAAAATCAGGGAGAAATTTCCCTGCCGCAAGGTGGCGATGGTGGTGCTGGGGCTTGAAGTGGCTCATGCGCACATCCATCTGATTCCGATCGACGAGGAGGGCGATGCCGATTTCCGGCGCGAGAAGCTCGCATGTTCTCCGGAGGAGTTCGCCGAGACTGCCCGCATGCTTCGGGAGTAGGGCCGGACGATTGGGAGGAGAGGCGCTTCGCCTTTTGTGCGCGGCTTCGGTTGCGGACGGAGCGCCGGACGTTTGGACCGGTCGCAGTCCGACAGAAACCAGTCTGTATGCGCCGCATCCTCTTTTGCAGGATTCCCGCGCGAAAGAGCGCTTTCTTCATCGGAGCGGGTTGTGCCTGCGGGCATGGTCCGAGAC
>JAIEHQ010000184.1 GCA_029065825.1 Alistipes sp. | reverse complement strand
ACGCACGGTCGATAAGCACCGGGCCAATATCCTGGAGAAGACCGGCTGCAAGAATACCGCCTCGCTGGTGGTCCACGCCCTGCGCAACGGCCTGGTCGAGGTGCCTTAGAGCGGGCCGGCGCGGAGAAGCGGGAGGGCCGTGTCGTCCGCCCGGCGGACATGCCGTGTGCCGGACTTTGCCGTATGCTCCCGATTTTTGGGAGAATCTTGCGATAATTTTTGGAAGAATGGTGCGGATTGTTTATATTTGCATGTTGTGAAATGATCCGCTCCGTTGCGAACGGGCGAAATTGATAAAAAGAATTATGAAAAAATTATTTGGTATTTTTGCAATCGCTCTTTTCGGAGCGGCATTGGTCGGCTGCGGCAGCAAGGAGACGAGTACTGAGGAGGAGCCAAAACCCATCGCAGGCGCTGCGGGCTGGCATCTGGTCAAGTGGGAGATCGGTTCGGAGGATGCGAACTTCCCGAAGGATGTTTACATGATCTTCGAGGAGGATACCGACGGCTTCACGATGTATCAGGATATCGACTCGCACGGTTTCCGCAAGATCACGGGCACCTATGCGTTCGACCAGGAGACGAAAGTGCTCAGCGGCACCTACTCTGACGGCGAGGCATGGGCTTACTCCTACTCGGTCGCCGGTGCCAACTCGATGATCGGCACCGAGGGACAGGAGATGACTCTCACGGCTACGACCGATGCCGACTACAAACTGGTGTTCCGCTACGGCGACGTTCCCAAGTCGGTAATCGAATCGGCCCTGGAGGATGTCCGCAGCGCAGTTGCCGGTGTCAAGATTCTGTAACGCAGAAATTTTACAATACGTTCGAAAGCCGGATCCTTTGCGGGTCCGGCTTTTCACTTCCCGCCGTCTCCGTACGGGAGACGCCCTTGGGGTATTCGTTCCGAAAAAAAACTTCGATCCATGATAAGATTATGCCGCATCCGCACCCGGGACACCGCGCTCTACCGTTTCATGGAGGAGCTGCTCGCGGCCTCCTTTCCACAGCAGGAGTACCGGCCGCTCGACGCGCTGCGCGAGACGACCGACTGCCGGCCCGCTTTCGCCAACCACGTCGTGTGCGACGACGACCGCCCCGTCGGACTCCTTACCTGGTGGGACTTCGAGGGATTCCGCTATGTCGAACACTTCGCCGTCCTCCCCTCGCTGCGCAATGCGGGGTACGGACGGCGCGTGCTGGAGCTGCTGGCCAGGGACTCCTCCGCACCGCTGGTGCTGGAGGCCGAGGCCCCCGAGACGGAGACGGCCCGCCGGCGCATCGCATTCTACGAAAGAGCCGGCTTCGCCGTCTGGGACCGGGAGTACCGCCAGCCGCCCTACCGTCCGGGCGACGGCTTCCTGCCGATGTGGCTGCTGGTGCGGGGCGCACCGGAGCGGCTGCCGGACCGTCGTGCGGTGTGCGGGACGATCTACCGCGAAGTGTACGGCCTGAAAGAAGAGTGAGGCTCACTCGGGAGGTGCGGCGGCAGGCTCCTCTCCGGCGCCTGCGCTGCGGCGGGCCGGATGCCGGCGGCTCCGTCCGTTGTCCCGGCGGAGAAAATTGCCTATCTTTGACCGACCGAAAAGAGATTTTCTTGTTATGAGTATTCCGCTCGCCGAAAGGCTTCGCCCCCACACGCTCGACGACTACATCGGGCAGGAGCACCTCGTGGGTAAAAACGGGGTGTTCCGCAAATTCCTCGATACGGGCAACCTCCCCTCGTTCATCCTCTGGGGTCCTCCGGGCGTGGGCAAAACCACGCTGGCACGGATCGTGGCCAGCGAGCTGAAGCGTCCGTTCTTTACCTTGTCGGCCGTCACGTCGGGGGTAAAGGAGGTGCGCGAAGCACTCGAGTCGGCCCGCAAGCAGCGATTCTTCGATGCCCAGCCGCCGATTCTGTTCATCGACGAGATCCACCGCTTCAACAAGTCGCAGCAGGATTCGCTGCTCGGGGCCGTCGAGCAGGGTGTGGTCACGCTGGTGGGTGCCACGACGGAGAATCCCTCCTTCGAAGTGATCCCGCCCCTGCGGAGCCGCTGCCAGATCTACATCCTGAAGCCGATGGACGATGCCCAGTTGCAGACGCTGCTCGACCGGGCGATGCGGACCGATGCGGAGCTACGCGGGCGGCAGATACGCGTCGAGCAGACCGAGGCGCTCTTCCGCTTCTCGGGCGGCGATGCGCGCAGGCTGCTCAACATTCTGGAGATCGTCGTGGGGGCCGCCGAGGGCGAGGTCACGATAACGGACCGCTACGTGATCGACTGCCTGCAACAGAACATCGCCCTCTACGACAAGAACGGCGAGCAGCACTACGACGTGATCTCGGCCTTCATCAAGTCGGTGCGGGGGAGCGACCCCAACGCCGCCGTCTATTATCTGGCCCGCATGCTGGCCGGGGGCGAGGAGCCCCGCTTCATCGCCCGGCGGCTGGTCATCCTCGCTTCGGAGGACATCGGCCTGGCCAATCCCAACGCCCTGCTGCTGGCCAACGCCTGCTTCGATACGGTCCACAAGATCGGAATGCCCGAAGCGCGCATCACGCTCGCCGAAACGACGATCTATCTGGCCGCCTCGCCCAAGAGCAACACCGCCTACCGGGCCATCAACGAGGCGCTGGCGCTGGTCGAGCACGACACGACCAACCGCCCCGTGCCGCTCCACCTGCGCAACGCCCCGACGCAGCTGATGGAGCGCGCCGGCTACGGCAAGGGATACAAGTACGCCCACGACTACGGCGGCTTCGCCGAGCTGGAGTTCATGCCCGAAGGGCTGGAGGGGCACCGGTTCTACGAAGCCAACACCGACAATCCGGCCGAAGAGAAGATCGCCCGGCGGATCGAGCAGCTGTGGCGGGGGAAATACCGATGCGCCGGCGACCCGAAACGAAAAAACGAACCATGAAACGCATAGGACTCATATCCGACACGCACGGCACGTTCGACCGGACGCTGCAGGACTTCCTCGCGGAGGTCGATGAAATCTGGCACGCGGGCGACATCGGCTCGCTCGAACTGGCCGACCGGATCGCCGCCTTCAAACCCCTGCGGGCCGTCCGGGGCAATATCGACGGAAGCGACGTGCGGCGCGTCTGCCCCGAATACCTCGCCTTCGACTGCGAGCGGGTCGGGGTGCTCATGACCCACATCGGCGGCTATCCGCGCCACTACGCGGCCGGGGCGCTCGAGCGCATCCGCACGCAGCGTCCCAGGCTCTTCATCGCCGGACACTCCCACATCCTGAAAGTCATCTATGATCCGGCCCACGAGCTGCTCCACCTCAATCCGGGCGCGGCCGGCTGCTACGGCTTCCACAAGGTCCGCAGCGCCCTGCGCTTCACGATCGACGGCGGCGAGATCCGCGACATGGAGATCGGCGAATGGCCGCGCCTGCGGTAGGGCCCGATCCACCTCACTTTTCGTCCGTTTCGCACCTTCGCCGCTTCGGGGTCGTGCGGGACGGACGAATTTCGTTTCAGATACTACGATTCCGGCACGATCAAACTTCGGGTTTGCTTCCGCGCCCGACTTTTCGTACCTTTGCGCTCCCGAATACGAAATGAACATGTATCGTTTTTCTCAATACAGACAGCAATACCGGGCCAACCTGAAGCTGGCCCTTCCGGTGGTTCTGACCCAGCTGGGGCAGATTCTGGTGCAGATGGCCGACAACATGATGGTGGGCCGCTACGGCGGCGACGATCCTACGCCGCTGGCCGCCACCTCGTTCGGCGGCACCGCCTTTTTCCTGCTCTTCATCGCGGCCATCGGCGTGACGATGGGCATCACGCCCCTGGTGGGCGAACTCTACGCCCGGGGCGACCGGCAGCGGTCGTCGCAGTACCTGCAGAACGGCGTGATGTTCTTCTCGCTGCTGGGCGTGGCCACCTGCGCACTCCAGCTGCTCGTCATCCCCCTGCTCTACTATATGGGTCAGCCGACGGAGGTGGTCGATATGTCGATCCCCTACTACCGCATGCTCGCCTACAGCATGATTCCCGTGATGATCTTCTACTCCTTCAAGCAGTTTCTGGAGGGTGTGGGCAACACGCGGGTCGAGATGGTGATCGTCATCTTCTGCAACCTGCTCAACGTACTGCTCAACTGGATCTTCATCTTCGGGCGCTTCGGGATCGAGCCGATGGGTGCGACCGGTGCGGGCCTTGCCACGCTCGTCTCGCGTTGCTGCATGCCGGTGCTGGTGGTCGGCTACTTCTTCTGGCGGGAGAAGTATCGCGTCTATCTGGACGGCTTCTCGCTGCGCAACTACTCAGGGGCGACGGTCCGCTCGCTGCTGCGGATGGGCATCCCGATCTCGTCGCAGATGTTCCTCGAGTCGTCGGCTTTCGTGGGGACGAGCATCATGATGGGATGGCTCGGCAAGACCGCCATCAGCGCCAACCAGATCGCCATGACGATGGGCAACTGCGCCTTCATGATCGTCACGTCGATCGGAGCGGCGACCACCATCCGCGTCTCCCACTGCTACGGCGCGCGCAACGTCGGGGAGCTGACCCTCGCAGCGAAGGCTTCGTATCATCTGGTGGTGCTCTGGAACCTGGCGGCCGCCGCGATCTTCGTGTCGATGAACAAGATCATCCCCGGATTCTTCACTTCGAACGGGGAGGTAATCGACCTGGCATCCAAACTGCTGCTGCTCATCGCCGTCTATCAGCTGGCCGACGGCATACAGAACGTCTCGGTCGGCGTGCTGCGCGGCATTCAGGACGTGAAGATCATCATGCCGATCGCCTTTCTGTCGTACATAGTCTTCAATCTGCCGGTGGGCTACCTGCTCGGCTTCCGGTGCGGCATGGGACCGCAGGGGCTTATCCTGGGCTTCACGGTCGGCCTGACCATCGCCGCCGTGCTGATGATCGCGCGCATTCGCCGCGACGTGCGCCGGTGGCGGACGCTGATCCACTGATCCGCAATACGTTAGGATGCTCCGCCGGCCGAAGAGAGGAGGTACCGGCGCTTCGTACGCCCCTCCGGCAGCGCCCCGCACAGAGTCCGGGGCAGGCATGCGCGGCCTGTCGTCGTAACCGCTCCGACCATAATCGGGCGGATATATCGTCCTCGATTTTCGTATCTTTAGCTTCGGTTCAGATACTCCCGCTCGGCAAAATGCAGGCGAGCTTGTTTTTGGCACTCGCTTATTCGTACTTTGGCTTCGCCGTAGATACTCCGGTCTCGGCATAACCAAGCTAACGCTTGCTTCTGCGCCCGACTTTTCGTATCTTTGCCTGCGGAGAAAGCCGCACACCGCCCATGTATCTTCACAAACTATCGCTCATCGACTTCAAGAACCTCCGGGAAGAGGAGTTCGAACTAAGCCCGGGGATCAACTGCTTCGTGGGCGACAACGGCGCCGGCAAGACCAACGTAATCGACGCGGTCCATTTCCTTTCGATGTGCAAGTCGTCGCTCGGCATGACCGACGGACAGTGCGTGCGGCACGGAGGCGACTCGTTCCTGATCGAAGGCCACTACCGCACCGACAGCGACCGCAGCGAACAGATCGTCTGCTCGTTCTCCCGCAAAGGGGGCAAAACCCTCAAACGCAACGGCAAGGAGTACGAGCGTCTGGCCGACCACATCGGGCTGGCCCCGGCCGTCATCGTCTCGCCCTCGGATGCGGCGCTTATCAGCGATGCCGCCGACGAACGCCGCCGCTACCTGAACGGTTTCATCTCGCAGATCGACCGCAGCTACCTCCAGTCGCTCGTGCGCTACAACGCCGTGCTGGCCGAACGCAACCGGCTGCTGAAAGCCATGCCCGAGGAGGAGATGCTGGAGGTTTACGACCTCCAGCTGTCGGAACACGGCCGGGCGATCCACCGCAAGCGCGCCCGAATCGCCGCCCTGCTCGAACCGGAGGTCACACGCTACTACGCCATACTCTCCGACCGGAGCGAACCCATCTCGATCGAATACCGCTCGGAACTCAACGACACGCCGCTCGAAGAGCTGCTGCTGCGCAACCGCGAGCGCGACCGGATCAACGGATTTACCTGCTCGGGCATCCACCGCGACGACCTGACGCTGCGGATCGACGGCTATCCGCTCCGCAAATACGGCTCGCAAGGGCAGCAGAAGTCGTTCCTGCTCGCCCTCAAGTTGGCCCAATACACCCTTCTGGCCCGCGAAAAGGGCGAACGCCCGATCCTGCTGCTCGACGACCTCTTCGACAAGCTCGACGCCGGTCGCGTCGAACGCCTCATCCGCCTGGTCGGCAGCGAAGACTTCGGCCAGATCTTCATTACCGACTGCAACCCCACCCGCCTGCGCACGATCCTCGACCGCCGGGGCGATCCCTACACCCTCTTTACCGTCGCCGACGGCACCGTCCGGTCATGAAACGCAGTCAGACCCTCTCCGTCGGCCAGCTGCTCGACGAATTTTTCCACCGCCCCTACGTCGCCGCACGCGTAGCCGAGGGGCGGCTGCCCGACACGTGGCGCGAGATCGTCGGTCCGCAGGCCGCGGCCGAAACGACGGAACTGCGCCTCACGAACCGCATCCTGCACGTCCGCATCCGCTCGGGCATCCTCCGCAGCGAGCTATTCTACCAGCGCGAGGCGCTGTGCGCCGAGATCAACCGCCGCTCCGGGATCCGGATCGTGAACGCAGTCATCATCCGGTAGTTTTCCCACAATTCTTCGGCGGAAGTTGGCATTATTCGAAGAAATAATATATTTTTGCACATTATTCGGAATTTTAACTAAAACGCATATTCCTATGACAAAGCAAAACGAACAGGAGGCACTCGGCGCAGCCATGAGCAAGACCGAGGAGTTCTTCGAGAGAAACAGCAAACGGGTCTCCGTAGCGCTGCTGGCGATCTTCGTACTGGCCGCCGCGATCTTCGGCTACCGTCAGCTGATCTCGCAGCCGCGCAACAAGAAGGCCGCCGAGATGATCGCGGAAGCTCAATATCGCTTCGAAGCAGCAACCCCCGATTACCGCCTGGCTTTGGAGGGCGATGCCAACGGAGCCGGCTTCCTGGAGGTCATCGACCGTTACGGTGCCACCAAGACGGGTAACCTGGCCAAGCACTACGCCGGCATCTGCTACCTGCGTCTGGGCGAGATGGACAACGCAGCCGACTACCTGGCTCGCTTCAAGCCGATGAAGGGCATCCCCGCACAGATCATCAACGCGCAGAACCTGGGTCTGCAGGGCGACGTGGCCGTCGAGCGTGCCGACTACCCTGCCGCCATCCGCTTCTTCGAGAAGGCCGTCGCCAGCTCGGACAACGACCTGACCGCTCCGATGTACCTGCGCAAGGCAGCCCTCGCGGCAAAGGCCGCCGGCAACACGGAGCAGGCCATCGCGTTCGCCCAGCGCATTCTGGACGAGTATCCCGCTTCGGTCGAGGCGCGCAACGCCGAGAAGCTGATCGGCAGCTTCATGAACTAAGCAGCCCCTCGGACGCATGGCAACCAAACACCACAATCTCTCGCACCTGGACGCTCCGCTGCCTTCGGCCGCCGAGATGAAATTCGGCATCGTCGTGGCGGAATGGAACCGCGAAGTGACGGAGGCACTGCTCGAAGGAGCGGTGCAGACGCTCCGCAACGCGGGCTGCCCCGACCTGAACATTCAGATCAAATACGTTCCCGGCACCTTCGAACTGACGCTCGGCGCTCAATTCTTCGCCGAATATTCCGACGTGGATGCCGTGATCGCGCTGGGCTGCGTCGTGCAGGGCGAGACCCGTCATTTCGACTTCATCTGTCAGGGCGTGACGCAGGGCATTACCCAGCTGCAAATACAGTGGAACATGCCCATCGCATTCGGCATCCTGACCGTGAACGAGCAGCAGCAGGCCTACGACCGCGCCGGCGGCAAATACGGCAACAAGGGCAACGAAGCGGCGGCGGCGGCGATCCAGATGGTCAAACTGCAGATCGACATGGAGGCGGCATCGCCCAACACTCCGCCCGACCGCAAGAGCATCAACTAAGCAATTTTTTTCGTATAAAAGTATTTTCCGGCCCCGCAGACTCAGAGCAGTTCTTCGGGGCTTTTTCCGCACACGCCCCGAAGACGCTACCGCACGGCGGAGGATGCCGCACCTCACGCGCGGGGACGGTCCCGCACGCCGCTCCGGTCCCCGAAACTCCGCGGCGAAGAAAAACCCGCCGAAATTCGAACATTCCGACATTTTTTTCTATTTTTGTATGATAGAAATCCGACTTGTATTAAAAATCAAATAACTGACTCGAATATGGTAGATATTTTTGAACGCCTCGAAAAAAATGCAGGAGGTCCGATCGGTATGTATATGGGTTACGCACACGGATACTTCGCATTCCCCAAACTCGAAGGAGAGATCGGCCCCCACATGATTTTCCGGGGTCAGAAGATGCTCAACTGGAGCCTGAACAACTACCTGGGTCTGGCCAACCACCCCGAAGTGCGCGAAGCCGACGCGAAGGGAGCGGCCGAGTTCGGCATGGCGGCCCCGATGGGTGCCCGCATGATGAGCGGCCAGACCAAATACCACGAACAGCTCGAGCGCGAGCTGGCCGAGTTCGTCGGCAAGCCCGACGCATTCCTGCTCAACTTCGGCTACCAGGGCATGGTGTCGATCATCGACTGCCTGCTCACGCCGCGCGACGTGGTGGTCTATGATGCCGAGGCGCACGCCTGCATCATCGACGGCCTGCGCATGCACAAGGGCAAGCGCTTCGTATTCGGTCACAACGACATGGAGTCGCTGCGCCTGCAGCTCAAGCACGCCACCGAGCTGGCCGAGCAGCAGAACGGCGGCGTTCTGGTCATTACCGAAGGTGTCTTCGGCATGAAGGGCGACCTGGGCAAACTCGACGAGATCGTCGCACTGAAGAAGGAGTTCAGCTTCCGCCTGCTGGTCGATGACGCACACGGCTTCGGCACGATGGGTCCCCAGGGTCGCGGTACGGCCGCACACTTCGGTGTGGTGGACGGCGTGGATGTGCTTTTCAACACTTTCGCCAAGTCGATGGCCGGCATCGGTGCTTTCGTCTGCGGTCCCAGATGGCTCATCAACCTGCTGCGCTACAACATGCGCTCGCAGCTCTACGCCAAGTCGCTCCCGATGCCGATGGTAATCGGTGCGCTCAAGCGCCTCGACCTGATCCGCAAGCACCCCGAATACCAGGAGAAGCTGTGGGAGATTACCCGCGCCCTGCAGGAAGGCCTGCGCGAGAACGGCTTCGAAATCGGTGTCACGAAGTCGCCCGTTACCCCCGTTTACATGAAGGGCGGTATTCCCGAGGCGACGAACCTGGTGGTCGATCTGCGCGAGAAGCACAACCTCTTCTGCTCGGTGGTGGTCTATCCGGTCATCCCGAAGGGCGAGATCATCCTGCGCCTGATCCCGACGGCGGCACACACGCTCGAGGACGTGAAGGTCACGATCGAGGCTTTCAAATCGGTGCGCGACAAGCTCGAAAGCGGCTACTACCGCGACAAGGAGGTGCCGATGCGCGCCGACGAGGGCTTCCAGGTCCGCTAAAAAGAGGTCTGCGGCGGGCCTCCAAGGCTCTCCGCTCGCAAGACAGACAAAATCCCCGGGAAGATCTCTTCCCGAGGATTTTCCGTTTTCCGCTCCCGCCGACCGGCCGCTACCCCCGGCATATCGCCCCGACGGGCAGCGACAGGCCATCATCCAGCCCCAGCATGGCGTTGATGAGCCAGACCCGTTCGAAGCGCTCCAGATCGCGGGGCGTGATGCGCTCCTCCACGATCCGTCCGCTGCGCAGCAGCTCGTGCCGGCGCACGCCGGCGAGCAGGCAGGTGTCGGGCGTGACGTAGCGGCGGCCGTCGAAGAAGACGACGTTGCTGTAACTCGTATCGGTTATGGCTCCGTCCCGGACGATCAGCACCTCATCGCAGTCGTCCCGTTGCGACCGCAGCGCCTCCAGCTCCCGGCGGTCGGCCCGCTTGAGGCGGTAGTCGAAGCCCTCCGGTGCCGCGACCAGGCGCAGCGAAGCGATCCGGCGCGGCTCGTAGGGGAGGCATTCGATCTTCCGGATCGCACGGTCGTAGAGCAGGCGGCATTTGACCAGCCCCGGCGGGCACTCCGCCGGCAGCAGCTCCTCCGCCTCGGGCAGCTTGATCTTCGTGCCGAAGACCTCGCGTACGGTCTCCCGCATGCGCCGCAGGTGGGGTTCGGGGCGGAGGATGCACCGGTCATCGACACGGATCGTCTCGATGAAGAGCGGCCCGGCGCCGAACGCAGAAAAAGGATCAGTCGCCATCGGCCAGAGGAAGGTAGATTTTGGTCAGCACCTCGTCGTACTCGGCCTGCGGGTCGCTGTGGATCGTAATGCCCCCGCCGCTGCGGAACCAGAGTCCGCCGGCATCCTGCTCGACGTAGCGGATGAGCACCCCGCTGTCGAGGTCGCGGCCGTCGAAATAGCCGAACACCCCGGTGTAGAAACCGCGCGGCCGCTGCTCCGCCTCGCGGATGAGCCGGAGGGTCGCCTCCTTGGGCGCTCCCGAAATGGAGCCGGCAGGCAGCAGGCTGAAGAGGATGTCGCCCAGCTCCTCCTGCCAGCCGGCGCGAAGCGTGCCGACGATCTCGGAACTGGTCTGAAGGATCTCGCCCCGCGAGGTGGCGATGGGCTCGACATAGCGGAACCGCTCGACGCGCACGCGGTCGGCCACACGGCTCAGGTCGTTGCGGATCAGATCGACGATGGTCCGGTGCTCGCACGTCTCCTTGTAGTCGCCCAGCAGCTCGGCCTCGGCCCCGGGACGCGAAGCGTCGATGGTCCCCTTCATCGGGAAGGAGCGGATGCGCCCCCCTTCGATCCGCACGAAACACTCGGGCGAGAAGCAGACCGCCCGGCCGGGCAGCAGCAGCTTGTAGCGCGCCTGCGTGCGGCGGAAGATCTCTTCGAGCGAAAGATCGCACCGCACCGGTGTCCGCTCGGTCAGATTGGTAAGGAAGGTATCGCCGCGCAACAGCCCCCGGCGGATGCGGTCGAAGCGGCGCAGGTAGGCGGCCCGGTCACTCCGGACGACCTCGATGCGCGAAGCGGCCGAAGAGCGCCCCTCCCGCTCCATGCCGGAGGTATTGCCGACACCGCCGCAGACGAACCGGATATCGGTCGGCCGCCCGCAGGGGTCCTCGACGAAGAACCCTTCGCGCAGCTCGAAATCCACACCGAAGAGGAACGGACGCCCCGCACCCGCGCAACGATTCATCGCCTCCCGGACCGACTGCGCCTCCATCCTACCGCCCGGTTTCCTCATCCGACATCCGCTGCTCTTCGCGCCGCAGCTCGGCAAAGCAGTGGCGGCAGATCGGCTCGTAACAGTCCTGCGCACCGAGCATGACCTGCTTCTCGTCGCCCGTCAGGCGGTGGGAGTGGTGGGCCAGGTTGCCGCAGCGCACGCAGATCGCATGGACCTTCGTGACGTACTCGGCCGTCGCCATCAGCGCCGGCATCGGGCCGAACGGCCGGCCCGTAAAGTCCATATCGAGGCCGGCGACGATGACCCGCACGCCGCTGTCGGCCAGCTGGCGGCACACCTCCGTGATCCCCTCGTCGAAGAACTGCGCCTCGTCGATGCCCACTACATCGACCCCCGAGGCCATGAGCAGAATCGCCTGCGCCGAATCGACCGGCGTGGAGCGGATCGTGCTCCCCTCGTGCGAGACCACCTCCGACTCGGAATAGCGCACGTCGATGCGCGGCTTGAATATCTCGACCCGCTGGCGGGCGAACTCGGCCCGCTTCAGGCGGCGGATCAGCTCCTCGGTCTTGCCCGAGAACATCGATCCGCAGATCACTTCGACCCAACCCTTGCGGCTGGCATTTTCCAGAAACATAGATTCGATTCGTTTATTTCAGTTATCCTCCGACTGCACACCGCCGCACCGAAAACGACCGCCGCAGCCCGGCAGGCTGCGGCAGACGCGAAGCCGGCCGAAGCAGAGATGGATCAGCAGTCGTCCAGACGGGTAATGCGGGCGCCCAGAGCGTTCAGGCGGGTATCGATATCGGCATAGCCCCGGTCGATCTGCTCGATATTCTGGATCGTGCTGACCCCTTCGGCGCTCATGGCGGCGATGAGCAGCGCCACGCCGGCGCGGATATCGGGCGAAGTCATGCGTGTGGCCCGCAGCCGGAAGCGGTGGTCGTGGCCGATGACCGTCGCCCGGTGGGGATCGCACAGGATGATCTGCGCCCCCATGTCGATGAGCTTATCGACGAAGAACAGACGGCTCTCGAACATCTTCTGGTGGATCAGCACCGACCCTTTGGCCTGGGTCGCCACCACCAGGAAGACCGACAGCAGGTCGGGTGTCAGCCCCGGCCAGGGGGCATCGGCGATGGTCATGATCGAGCCGTCCATGAAGCTCTCGATGCTGTAGTGCTCCTGCTGCGGAATGAAAATATCGTCGCCCCGCTGCTCGAAGCGGATGCCCATGCGGGCGAACTGCGCGGGGATGATGCCCAGATTCTCGTACGACACGTCGCGAATCGTCAGCTCGGAGCGGGTCATGGCCGCCAGACCGATGAAACTGCCCACCTCGATCATGTCGGGCAGCAGCGTATGCTCCGTACCGCCCAGCTCCCCGACACCCTCGATGACCAGCAGGTTGGATGCGATGCCCGAGATCTTGGCACCCATGCGGTTGAGCATCCGGCAGAGCTGCTGCAGGTAGGGTTCGCACGCGGCATTGTAGATGGTCGTGGTGCCCCGGGCCATCACGGCGGCCATGACGATGTTGGCCGTACCCGTCACGGAGGCTTCGTCGAGAAGCATGTAGCACCCTTTCAGCTCCTTGCAGCGCACCTCCGAGCAGGCATCCGCCGTATCGAAATCGATGACCGCCCCCAGCTTCTGGAATCCGATGAAGTGGGTGTCGAGCCTGCGGCGGCCGATCTTGTCGCCGCCCGGCTTGGGCATGTACCCCACTCCGAAGCGGGCCAGCATCGGACCGAGCAGCATCACCGAGCCGCGCAGGCGGCTGGCCCTGCGGCAGTAGTCCTCCGAACGCAGGTAGTCGAGATCTATGTCGGCCGCACGGAAAGCGTAGCTTCCCTCGGCGAGCTGTTCCACCTCGACACCCATCGCCCGCAGCAGATCGATCAGCTGCATGACATCCAATATTCGGGGAATGTTGTGCACGACGACCCGCTCCCGGGTCAGCAGCGTGGCGCAGAGAATCTGCAACGCCTCGTTCTTCGCCCCCTGCGGAGTAATGTCGCCCCGCAGCCGATAACCGCCTTCTACTCTAAAATTCGCCATAATGTACCGCTATTTCGAACAAAAATAGTAAATAGTCCGCAATTTCGGAAAATAAATTCCCTGCAATCCGGCATATTTCGACACGGACCGCACCCGCCTGCGGCACCGCACCGCTCTTCCGCCCGCACGGAACCGGGAAAACCGGCCGGCAGGAAAACAGCGGGAGCGATACAATAATGTATCGCTCCCGCTATGGCTCTCTCCCGAACAGGGAATTAAGCGTACTTGAACGTCGATTCGTCCGATACGGTCAGCTTCTTGCGGCCCTTCGCACGACGTGCGGCCAAAACCTTGCGTCCGTTGGCGGTAGCCATTCTCTGACGGAAGCCATGCTTGTTGATTCTCTTCCGGCGCGAAGGCTGGAAAGTTCTTTTCATTGCCATAGTTATATCGTCTTTTTATTGTTTTTGCGCATAATGCGGAGTGCAAATGTATAACCTTTTTCCCGATTTCCCAAAAATATCCTATTTTTTTCTTTTTCTCAGCCTTGCGCGTACTCCGACTCCGCAGGATCCGACGTGCCGGCACCCCCTGCGGTCACTCCGCCGCGTCGGCATCCTTGAACAGGTCGATCTCGCCCCGCTCCACCCGCCGGTGCATGTCGGCCAGTTCGGCGACCACGGGCGAGACGAACTCGATGGTGTCGGCCACAGCCCCCTTCTCGCCCTGCCCCTTGATGCGGTAGAGCATGACGGCGTACAGCGCCCGGAAGCAAAGCTCGATGTCGCTCGTCTGCCGCCCGAGCACCGCCCGCAGCCGGGGCAACTCCGGTTCGAGCCGGGCGAAGGTCTCCCGATAGTGCGCGCCCACGGGCAGCTTCATCAGCTGCAGGTGCAGGTCGTTCAGGTCGTCGATCAGATGGAGCGTATGTTCCAGGTGGCCCTGCTCCTCCTTGCCCTCCTGCCGCAGCAGGTTGGCGATGTCCATATACCAGAGCAGATAGACGTGGCGCTGGCTCTCCTCCACATTGCGCGGAGCGATCAGCTGCGAATAGACCGCCTCGGGACTGAATTGCAGCGCCCGCAGCAAATCCTCGACCTGCCAGAGATAGAGAATGTATTCGGCGATGTTCTCCCGCCGCTTGGCTTGTGCTATATCCATAATAAGACTTACTTCACTTTATTGAACATCAGCGCTATGCCGCCCTTATGCTCGAGAAAATAACGCTGCGACTTGAGCAGGTTGCGCGACTGAAGCACCATGCTCTTCGTCTCGTTCAGAATCGTCAGGTAGAGGATGCTGGCCTTGGTGTTGGAGCGGTTCTCGTTGATGCGCGTCACCTCCTGCTTGATCGCGTCGGCGATCGCCTCGAAGAGCCGGTCGCGCATCTCCAGCACCATATCCAGATCCGAGAAGCCGCCCGTGCGCAGCATGTTGTTTATGTGGCGGTAGATCGACTCCACCTCATCGTTGATGTGCATCAGGTCCTCGGTCTGCTCCTTCGAAAGCCCCTCGTGGTTGTTGTCGATATGTTCGAATGCCGGACGGGTTATGTGGGCCAGCGCTTTGGTCATCTCGTTCAGGTAATCGACCACCTGCACATAGTAGTGGGCCGTATCGACATCGCCCTTCTGCAGCTTGTGCAGGGTAGGCAGCAGCGAATATTTGCGCTCGCGCGACTGGTAGAAGAGGTCGTTGGCCTCGCGCACCATCTCGCGCAGCACCTTGCGGTTCTCCTTGAACACGGCGATCAGCGTGCGATCGTAGATCCGCGTGGCGCGCTCCATCGTGGCGCACACCTCCTGCGAGATGCTGTAGATGATATCCTGACTCGTCTCGCCCGTCTTTTTGGCCGGGCTCTTCTCCTTCTTGTCCTTTTTCAGGAAATTGCTCTTGACGAGCATGTAGCCGCACAGAAGCGTCGTCAGCACGAACGCGCCGATTCCACCGTAGATCAGCACCAGCCCCATGACCAGGGCGATCAGGAAGCCGCCCAGCGCCGTGACGAACCAGCCCGCCACGACCGTCATCACGCCCGTGATGCGATAGACGGCGCTCTCGCGGCCCCAGGCCCGGTCGGCGAGCGAGGTGCCCATCGCCACCATGAAGCAGACGTAGGTGGTCGAAAGCGGCAGCTTGAGCGACGTGGCCAGCGAGATGAGCATCGCCGAGGTGGTAAGGTTTACCGTCGCGCGGATCATGTCGTAGGGTGCGCCGCTGTGCTCGATATCGACGTATTCGAACTGGCGCGCCACCTTCTTCCGGATCGAGCGGGGCACCACGCGATCGACGGCATTGTTGATATTGAGCGCCATGCGCACGACGGTCCGCGAAAAGAGCGACGACTCGTACTGGGGCGCGCTGTCGCCCTGCGACGTGAGCGAGATCTCGGTTTCGGTCACGTGCATCGCCTTCTTCGAGGTCCAGAGCGTCAGGATCATGATCGCGCCGGCGGTCAGCAGCACCGTCAGGTTGGCCGGAACGTTGGCGTTGAGCCCCTCCATCGTGATCTCGCTGCTGCCCGCCTGCCGGGCGATCGAGAAGGCATCGAATCCGGCGACCGGCACGCCGATGAAATTGACCAGGTCGTTGCCCGCGAAGGCGAGCGCCAGGGCGAACGTGCCCGAAAGGATCGTGATCCGCAGGATGTTGATCTTGAGCCGCTGCAGGAAGAAGAGCAGCAGGCTGCAGGCCGCCCAGCAGAGCACCAGCGCCAGCAGGAAGTGGCCGTCGATCCAATGGATCGCGGCGCTGTCGGCCAACGGGCCCTTAAGTCCCTTGAAGAGGGCGAAATAGACGATCGCCGTCAGCGAGGCGCCGCACCAGAAGGCTCCGAAGCGGCGGAAGACGGGGGTGTATCGGAACGAAAAGATCAGCCGCGAAACGTACATGACCACCGTGCCGCAGGTAAAGGCGATGACCACCGAGAGCAGGATGGCCGAGACGATGCCCAGCGCCCGCGAGGTGTTGATGAACTGCCCCAGGTCGCCGATCGCCAGCGCGTCGCTGCCGGCGATCTTGTAGAGCGACACGGCGACCGCCGAACCGAGCAGGCAGAAGATGAGCGACACGGTGGTCGAGGTGGGAAGTCCCATCGAGTTGTAGAGGTCCAGCAGGATGATGTTGGCGAACATCACGGCGGCGTAGAGCATCATGACCTCGTGGAAGGTAAACCGCCCCGGATCGAACATGCCGTTGCGCGCGACCTCCATCATGCCGCTCGAGGTGGCCGTACCGAGCAGGATGCCGACCGAGGCGATCAGCAGGATGGTTTTCAGCGGCGCGGCCTTCGAACCGATGGCCGAGGTAAGGAAATTAACGGCATCGTTGGTCACGCCGACAAAGAGTCCCGAAATGGCCAGGACGGCCAGGATCGCGATGATAGCGGTATAGACTTCGCTCATGGTGCGGAATTTTTCGTCGAGCAAATTTACGGCAATTTTCGCGACGATCCGCCGGGCAGCGGGATTCTTAACATTAATTTAACATGCGCCCTGCGCCGCCGCACCGCCACGCGTGCCGCACCGCCACGCCCCGGCACGCAGGAAACGGCCCGGGAAGAGCGCGGCATCCGCTCTTCCCGGGCTTCGTATCCGATACTTTTTTCAGACTGCGGCAGCCGGACAGGCGATCACTCCTCCGGCTCGAACATATCCTTCCCCACGCCGCAGATCGGGCAGCGCCAGTCGTCATCGAGTTGCTCGAACGGGGTTCCCGGAGCGATGCCCGCGTCGGGATCGCCCTTCTCCGGATCGTAAATGTAGTCGCATACGGTACAACGGTACTTTTTCATAACGAAAATATTTTGGTTCGATCTATCGTTTGCAAATACGATGCCGGATTCCTTGCTCATTTCCCGAATTTTTCACTAAATTTGTAGGGACATTCGTCCGACAGCAAACCAAAATATCACTACTATGAAACTGCCTTATTGCGAACCGTACAAGATCAAAATGACGGAGGCCATCCGCACCTCGACCCGCGCCGAGCGCGAAGAGTGGATCCGTCAGGCCAAGTACAACCTCTTCAAGCTCCATTCGGACCAGGTGCTGATCGACCTGCTGACCGACTCGGGCACCGGCTCGATGAGCGACCGCCAGTGGGCCGCGATGATGACCGGCGACGAAAGCTACGCCGGCGCAAGCTCCTACTACCGGCTCAAGCAGACCATCGAAAAGATCTTCGGCATGCCCTACTTCCTGCCGACCCACCAGGGCCGCGCGGCCGAGAACGTGATCTTCTCCGCCCTGCTCAAGGAGGGCGACGTGATCCCGGGCAACTCCCACTTCGACACCACGAAGGGCCACATCGAGTTCCGCCGCTGCGCGGCTCCCGACTGCACGATCGACGCAGCAGCCGACACCCAGCTGGAGATCCCCTTCAAGGGGGAGATGGACCTCGCCAAACTGGAGGAGGTGTTCAAGAAGTACCCGAAAGAGAAGATCCCCTGCACGGTGCTGACCATTACCAACAACACCGCCGGAGGACAACCCGTGTCGATGCGCAACATCCGCGGAACGGCCGAGCTGTGCCGCCGCTACGGCATTCCGCTGCTCATCGACTCGGCCCGCTTCGCCGAGAACGCCTACTTCATCAAGACGCGCGAGGAGGGCTATGCCGACAAGACGATCAAGGAGATCGTGCGCGAGATCTACCAATATGCCGACATCATGACCATCTCGGCCAAGAAGGACGGCGTAGTGAACATGGGCGGCTTCGTGGCCATGCGCAGCGAGGAGCTCTTCCGCCGGGCGATGCAGTACAGCATCATGTTCGAGGGCTACCTGACCTACGGCGGCATGAACGGCCGCGACATGGACGCGCTGGCGGTCGGTCTGGACGAAAACACCGAGTTCGACCAGCTCAACGCCCGCATCGGTCAGGTCAAGTTCCTCGGCGACCTGCTCGACGAGTACGGCGTGCCCTACCAGCGCCCCGCCGGAGGCCACGCCATCTTCCTCGACGCGAAGCAGATCCTGCCAAACGTTCCCAAGGAGGAGTTCATCGCGCAGACCCTCTGCGTGGAGCTTTACCTCGAAGCCGGCATCCGCGGCGTGGAGATCGGCTCGATCCTCGCCGACCGCGACCCCGTAACGCGCGAGAACCGCTACCCCCGGCTCGAACTGGCCCGCCTGGCCATCCCGCGCCGCGTCTATACCGACAACCACATGCGCGTGATCGCCGCCGCCTGCCGCAACATCTACGAGCGCCGCGAAAGCATCACGAGCGGTTACAGGATCGCTTTCGAGACCCCCATCCTGCGCCACTTCACGGTCGAGTTGGAGAAGCTCTGATCCGTGCGGCCGCACCAAACGACGAAAAACGCCCGGACGATTGTCGTCCGGGCGTTTTTCGTCGCTGCCCGACTGCCGCTCCGCACCGAAGCCCGGAGGAGCGCCGCGGAGCCCCCGCCGGGAAAGGACCGCCGGAGCCGCTTCCGCTCCGGCGATCGGACCGCGGCTCTAATTGCGGAATTCGAGTCCATCCGCTCCGGCATCTATCTCGATCGGCCGCTCGCGATTGACATCGCCCGCCAGAATCCGCTTCGACAGGTCGTTCACCACGTAGCGCTGGATCGTCCGCTTGACCGGACGCGCACCGAACAGGGGGTCGTATCCCGCCTGCGCGATCCACTCCTTCGCCTTCGCGGTACAGTGCAGCTCGATGCCGTTGCCGTGCAGCATCCGGCGGACGATGGCCAGCTGAATCTCGACGATCCGTTCGATATCGCTCCGCGTGAGCGGCTCGAACATCACGATCTCGTCGATGCGGTTCAGGAACTCGGGCTTGAGCTGCTGCTTGAGCAGTTCGATCACATCGAGCCGGGTCCGCTCGACCGCCTCTTCCGAGATCTTCGCGCCGTCGAACGCAGCGGCGAAGTTCTCCTGGATCAGGTGCGCCCCCATGTTCGAGGTCATGATGATGATCGTGTTGCGGAAATCGACCGTACGCCCCTTGTTGTCGGTCAGGCGGCCGTCGTCGAGCACCTGCAGCAAAATGTTGAACACGTCGGGATGGGCCTTCTCGATCTCGTCGAGCAGCACCACCGAATAAGGCTTGCGCCGCACCGCCTCGGTCAGCTGTCCGCCCTCGTCGTAGCCGACATATCCCGGAGGGGCGCCGACCAGACGCGAGACGCTGTGACGTTCCTGGTATTCGCTCATGTCGATGCGCGTGAGCATGTTGTCGTCGTTGAAGAGGAACTCGGCGAGCGCCTTGGCCAGCTCCGTCTTACCGACACCCGTGGTGCCGAGGAAGATGAACGACCCGATCGGCTTGCGGGGATCGTTCAGCCCGGCGCGCGAACGGCGCACGGCATCCGAGATGGCTGCGATGGCCGCCTCCTGCCCCACGACGCGCTTGTGCAGCTCCTCCTCCATGTGGAGCAGCTTCTCCCGCTCGGAGGCGAGCATGCGCTGCACGGGGATGCCCGTCCAGCGGGAGATGACCTCCGCCACGTCCTGCGCATCGACCTCCTCCTTGATCATCGCGCCGCCCGCCGACGTGAGGCGGAACTCCTCCTGAAGCGCCTCGATCTGCTTCTGCGCCTCCTGGATCTTGCCGTAGCGGATCTCGGCCACACGACCGTAGTCGCCCTGCCGCTCGGCCTGCTGCGCCTCGACCTTCAGCCGCTCGATGCGGTCCTTGTTCTCCTGAATCCGCTTGAGCAGATCGCGCTCGCCCTCCCACTTGGCCCGCAGCGACGACCGTCTGGCGGCCAGCTCCTCGATGTCGCGGGTCAGCTGCTCGACGCGCTCGGGATCGTTCTCGCGGCGGATCGCCTCGCGCTCGATCTCCAGCTGCCGCGCACGGCGGTCGAGGGTGTCGATCTCCTCCGGCACGGAGTTCATCTCCAGCCGCAGCTTCGAGGCCGCCTCGTCGATCAGGTCGATCGCCTTGTCGGGCAGGAAGCGCGAGGTAATGTAGCGGTGCGACAGCTCGACGGCCGCCACGATCGCCTCGTCCCGAATGCGCACCTGATGGTGGTTCTCGTACCGCTCCTTGAGTCCGCGCAGGATGGAGATGGCATCCTCGGGGGTCGGCTCATCGACCATTACCTTCTGGAAACGCCGCTCGAGCGCCTTGTCCTGCTCGAAATACTTCTGGAACTCGTCGAGCGTCGTGGCTCCGATCGTCCGCAGTTCGCCGCGCGCCAGCGCCGGCTTGAGGATGTTGGCCGCATCCATCGCCCCCGACGACTTGCCGGCACCGACCAGCGTGTAGATCTCGTAGATGAACATCACAATAAACACCACGCTGGCGGTAACCTCCTGCACGACGGCCTTCAGCCGCTCCTCGAATTCGCCCTGATACTTCGCTCCGGCGATCAGCGCCCCCATATCGAGCGAGAAGATGACCTTCGAGCGCAGGTTCTCGGGCACGTCGCCATCGACGATGCGGTGGGCGATCCCCTCGGCGATCGCCGTCTTGCCCACACCGGCCTCGCCGACCAAAATGGGGTTGTTCTTGGTGCGGCGCGAGAGGATCTGGAGCACGCGGCGAATCTCCTCGTCGCGGCCGATCACCGGATCGAGCCTGCCGCTGCGGGCCTGTTCGTTGAGGTTGATCGCATACTTGCCCAGTGCGTCGAACTCCTGCGAAGAGGTCGGCGAATCGACGGTCGCCCCCTTGCGGAAGGTGCGGATCGCCTCCAGCAGCTCCTTCTCGGTAGCTCCGGCACGCTTGAGCAGCTCGGAAGCCTCGCCCCGCTCGGCCAGCAGACCGAGCAGCAGGTGCTCGACGGAAGCATACTTGTCGCCGAAGTTCTTCGTGAAATCGACCGCGCGCTGGATGACCCGCGTGGTATCCTGCGCGAAGAACTGGTCGCCGCCGCCCGAGACCTGGGGCAGCGCACCGACGGCCCGGTCGGTCTCCGCGCGCAGCCCGCGCACGTTCACGCCGACACGTCCGAGCAGGAAGACCGAAAGCGAATCATCCTCGCGGAGAAGCGTCGCAAGCAGGTGCAGCGGCTCGACGGCCTGGCTCTGCCGCTCGCGCGCAAGGGAGGCCGCCGCCTGGAGCGCCTCCTGCGCTTTAATTGTTAAAGTGTTGATATTCATAAGCTATCTGTTTTATGTAATTTACGCATCATTTCGGGATCCCGGTCTTCAGCCCCGCAGCCGTCCGGCGTGCGGCCCGGCCGGTTCCCGATGCCTCTGCACGGATCGGGAGCAAATTATCTGCCAATCCGGAAAAAACTGCCGCCGTGTCACTTTTTGTCACGCCCCGTGCCGCCGATAATGACAAAATGACTATCTTTGTCCTGCTATGGAGAATTTCGTCGTCAGCGCACGCAAATACCGCCCCGCGACCTTCGCATCGGTCGTCGGACAGAAGCACATCACCTCGACCCTCAGAAACGCGATCGAGCGCGGGCAGCTGGCCCACGCCTATCTCTTCTGCGGACCGAGGGGCGTGGGCAAGACGACCTGCGCCCGCATCTTCGCCAAGGCGATCAACTGCCTGCAGCCCGAAGCGGCCGAGGCGTGCAACCGCTGCGAATCGTGCCGCTCGTTCAACGAGGGGCGCTCGCTCAACATCCACGAGCTGGATGCCGCCTCGAACAACTCGGTCGAAGACATCCGCACGCTCATCGAGCAGGTGCGGATCCTCCCCCAGGGCGGACGCTACTCGGTCTTCATCATCGACGAGGTCCACATGCTCTCGACGGCCGCCTTCAACGCCTTCCTCAAGACGCTCGAAGAGCCGCCCGCGCACGCGGTCTTCATCCTGGCGACCACCGAGAAGCACAAGATCATCCCCACGATCCTCTCCCGCTGCCAAATCTACGACTTCAACCGCATACGGGTCGAAGACTCGGTCGAATACCTCCGCCACATCGCCTCGCAGGAGGGGGTGGAGGCCGACGAGGAGTCGCTCAACCTGATCGCTCAGAAAGCCGACGGCGGCATGCGCGACGCGCTCTCCATGTTCGACAAGGCGGTCTCGTTCTGCGGCCGGGACCTCCGCTATCAGGAGGTGGCCCAGACGCTCAACGTGCTCGACTACGACACCTACTTCCGCATGACCGACACGCTGCTCGCGGGCGACTACCTGAGCGCACTGCTGGCCTTCGACGAGGTGCTGGCCCGGGGCTTCTCGGGACAGCTCTTCATGGCGGGCCTCAACCGCCACCTGCGCGACCTGCTCGTCGCCCGCAGCGAGGCGACGCTGCGGCTGCTCGAATTCACGGGCACGCTCATGGAACGATACCGGACGCAGGCGGCCGCCTGCCCTCCGGAATTTCTTTTCGGTGCCATCTCGCTGCTCACGGACCTCGACGGTAAAATCAGGCAATCGTCCAACGGACGGCTGCTGGTGGAGCTGGGACTGATGAAGATCGCCGGTCTCGGTCAAAAAAAAAATAACCCCGCCGATCCGTTAGCCGCCCCGCTTCCCGAACTGTGTGGCACGACTCCCGCGCCCTCCGACAGCCAGCCCCCCGCAGCCAGACCGGCAGCACCGAAGCCCGTTGCGACATCGGCCGCTTCGGCAGCTCCCGCCGCAAAAGCACCTGTTGCGGCCGCAGCCGCACCGGCCAAGGAGGCGGAGCGGACCGAAGCGCCCTCCGCAACCGTTCGATGCTCCCGACCCGCGCCGGAGGCCGCAGAAGCAGCTCCCCCGGCCCGAATGCAGCCCGAACCTGCGGCAACGCCCCCGACGGAGTCCGCCGCCCGGCCGCGTCCCTCGCGTCTGGCATCGGGATTCTCGCTCTCGGAACTGATCAGCGGCAACGCTCCGGAAACGGCCGCCGCAGCCGACGATCAGGCTCCGCGCCCGACAGCGGCCGCGACGATCGACCCCCGCAGCGCCGAGAAGCTCGAAGCGGCCCGCCCGCGCATCCTGGCACTCGTCCGCGAATCGCGCCCCCGTTTCGTCGCCGCCTTCGAGCCGATGAAGTTCCGGGGCCATGCGATCCTGATAGCCGTAGCCTCTGAAGCGCTGCGCGAGGAGATCCTCCGCAACCGCACCGAGCTGCTGCTGCGCATCGCCGAGAGCGCCGGCATCGAGGGGATGCTGGAGCTGGAGGTAACGGTCAGCGAGGAGATCCGGGCCGCACGCCCCATCAAGCTCGAAGACCGGGTGCGCCACATGACCGAAAAGAACCCGCTGCTGGTCGAACTGCGCCGGGCGCTCGACCTGGAAACCGAATAACCGCACCGCCTCCGCAGGCCGGGCGCAGAGACGACCTCCGCCCGGGCCGCCCGAAGCGAGAGGAGGACGCCTTGAAAACGAACAAAAAAACGAAAAACAAAGACACGATATGGCAAACAAAGATTTCATCGAAGAACTGACCTGGCGCGGCATGATCCACACGGTCATGCCCGGCACCGAAGAGGAACTCCGCAAGGGAATGGCGACGGCCTACCTGGGCATCGACCCGACGGCCGATTCGCTGCACATCGGCCACCTGGTCGGCGTAATGATCCTCAAGCACTTCCAGCTCTGCGGCCACCGTCCCATCGCCCTGGTGGGCGGCGCGACCGGCATGATCGGCGACCCGAGCGGCAAATCGCAGGAGCGCAACCTGCTCGACGAGAAGACGCTGCGCCACAACCAGGAGGCGATCAAGCGGCAGCTGGCCAAGCTGCTCGATTTCGAGTCGCAGGCGCCCAACGCCGCCATGATGGTCAATAACTACGACTGGATGAAAGAGTTCTCGTTCCTGGATTTCATCCGCGACATCGGCAAGCTCATTACCGTCAATTACATGATGGCCAAGGACTCCGTGAAAAAACGCTTCAACGGCGAGGGCGACGGCATGTCGTTCACGGAGTTTACCTACCAGCTGGTCCAGGGCTACGACTTCCTGCACCTCTACCAGACGCAGAACTGCAAGCTGCAGCTGGGCGGCGCCGACCAGTGGGGCAACATCACCACCGGCACGGAGCTGATCCGCCGCAAGGCCGGAGGCGAGGCCTTCGCGCTGACCTGCCCGCTCATCACCAAGGCCGACGGCACGAAGTTCGGCAAGACCGAGAGCGGCAACGTATGGCTCGACGCGCGCTACACCTCGCCCTACAAATTCTACCAGTTCTGGCTCAACACCAGCGACGAGGATGCCAAGCGCTACATCCGGATCTTCACGCTGCTCGACCGCGAGACGATCGAGGCGCTGATCGCCGAGCACGACGCGGCACCCCACCTGCGGGTGTTACAGAAGCGGCTCGCCCGCGAGATTACCGTGATGATCCACTCCGAGGCGGAGTACGAAAAGGCGGTCGAGGCATCGAACATACTCTTCGGCGGCGCGACCTCCGAAGCGCTCCGCCGGCTGGACGAGCAGACGCTGCTCCAGGTGTTCGAGGGCGTTCCCCAGTTCCGCATCGCCCGCGAGGAGCTTTCCGGGCTTCCCTTCATCGAGCTGTGCGCCGAGAAGACGGCCGTCTTCCCCTCGAAGGGCGAGTGCCGCAAAATGGTGCAGGCGGGAGGCGTGTCGCTCAACAAGGAGAAGGTCGCCGACCCGATGCGGCCGCTCGGCCCGGAGGATCTGCTGGGCGGCAAATACCTGCTCGTGCAGAAAGGCAAGAAGAACTACTACCTGGTCATCGCCGAATAACATGGAATACACCATCATCCTGGACCGGATGGAGTTCCGGGCCTTCCACGGCTGCTACGACCTGGAGCAGAAGGTCGGCAACCGCTTCACGGTCGATCTCGAGATCACGACCGAACTGGGCGACGTGGCCCGCGAGGACTGCGTGGAGAAAGCGGTAAACTACCTGTGGGTCTATGAGACCGTGCGCGAGCAGATGCGCACCACGCAACGGACCATCGAACGGGTGGCGACCAACATCATCGACGCGCTCTACGACCGCTTTCCGCAGATTCGCCGCATCCGCTGCAAGGTGTCGAAACTGGCTCCGCCGCTGGGCGGCAAGCTCGACCGCGTCAGCGTGGTGCTGGAACGATAGTGCAGGAACAGATACGAGAAACCCCCTTTCCCGACAACGGAGAGGGGGTTTTCATTGCAACCGGCCGGCCGTCAGCGGCGCGCACCGAGCGTCGCGAGCCAGTTGCGGAACATCCGCTCGCCGCAGTCGGAGATGCACGACTCGGGGTGGAACTGCACCCCGTGCAGGGGGAGCGAGCGGTGGCGCAGCGACATGACATCGCCCTGCTCGTCGCACGAGGTCACGACCAGCTCTTCGGGCAGCGAACGGCGGGCGACCGTCCACGAATGGTAGCGCCCCACCACCGGCGCACGCTCCATCCCGCGAAAAAGGGGATCGGAGAAATCCACGTCGCGCAGCGTGGTGGCGTGGCCGTGCAGCGGCGCGGCGAGCTGCACGAGCTGCGCGCCGAAGGCCTCGGCCAGCGCCTGGTGACCCAGACAGATACCCAAAGCGGGAATCCGCAGGCGGACGATCCGGTCGATCGCGCCGGGCAGCATACCCGCTTCGCGGGG
This sequence comes from Alistipes sp., assembly GCA_029065825.1. Classification (GTDB taxonomy): domain Bacteria; phylum Bacteroidota; class Bacteroidia; order Bacteroidales; family Rikenellaceae; genus Alistipes. The sequence continues at coordinate 3,496 of JAIEHQ010000184.1, read as the reverse complement.
AATCCCCGGACCCGGCGAGAGCAGAATCCCGTCGTAACTCCCGAGCGCGGCGAGGTCGATCCGGTCGTTGGGGCGCACCTCGACCGCCCCCACGCCGGGAGCTTCGCGCAAGAACTGCACGGCATTATACACGAACGAATCGTGATTGTCGATAACCAAAATCCTTCTCATAACGACAAAGGTAACCTTTTTCCGCCATCTGCGGCCGCACTCCGCAGCCCCGGAAGCGGCAAAATCGCAAATAAATTTGCTTTTGCATCCGGCTTATGCCTATCTTTGTCTCAAAATTAAGGAATAGGAATGAGCATCATCGACCTGATCGTGGGGGCCGCCCTGATATGGGCCTTGTTCAGCGGGTGGCGGCAGGGGCTGATCCTGCAACTCTGCTCGCTCGCGGGAATCGTCCTGGCCGTGTGGCTGGGCATACGTCTGGGTCCCGAGGCGGGAAAGCTGCTCCATCTGGAGGAGGAGTTCGCCCCGGCCGGCGGTTTTCTGGCGGTCTTCGTCGCCGTACTGATCGCGGTGGGCATCGCGGGCCGGCTGCTGCGGCGGGTGCTCCGCTTCGCCGGCTTCGGCATCCTCGACCGGCTGTCGGGAGCGGCGGTCTCGGCGCTCAAGACGGTCGTGATCCTCAGCCTGACGGCCTCGGCCTTCGACGACCTCAACCGCGACGGTGCCTTCGTCAGCGAAGAGACGCTCGAACGCTCCGTCTGCTACCGCCCGCTGGTGGGACTGACCGACACGCTCTTCCCCTTCCTCGAACGCGCCAAGGAGCGGATCATCTCCGCCGAGGAAACCCGGGAATTATGGAACGGACTTTCACAGGAATAGTGCTCCGCGCCACGGGCAGCTGGTACGACGTGCTGACCGACGAGGGCCAGGCGATCCGGTGCCGCATCCGGGGGCGGCTGCGCCTCAAGGGGGTGCGCTCGACCAATCCGGTGGTCGTGGGCGACCGCATCGCGGGCGAGACGGACGAAGAGGGCGTCGGCAACATCTGCGAGATAGCGCCCCGCCGCAACTACATCATCCGCCGCGCCTCGAACCTCTCGAAGGAGTCGCACATCATCGCCGCCAACATCGACCAAGCGCTGCTGGCGGTCACGCTCTTCTCGCCGACGACCGCCCCCGAATTCATCGACCGCTTCCTGGTCACGTGCGAGGCCTACCGCGTGCCCGTCACGATCCTGCTGGCCAAGGCCGATCTGGCGGCCCGGGAACCGGAGGCCGTCGCCGCGTTCGAAGCCGTATATCGCAGCGCCGGCTATCAGGTCATCGAGGTCTCGGCGCTGGAGGGCACGGGAGTGGATCGGGTGCGCGCACTGCTCGCGGGGCGCACCACACTGCTGGCCGGCAACTCGGGCGTGGGCAAATCGACCCTCGCCGGAGCCGTCGAGCCGGGCCTCGACATCCGCACGGGCAGCATCTCCGAAAGCCACCACAAAGGCCGGCACACCACCACCTTCTCGACCATGTACCCCCTCTCCGAAGGGGGTTACCTGATCGACACGCCCGGCATCAAGGGGTTCGGGCTGATCGACATAGACGACACGGAGCTGTGGCACTACTTCCCCGAAATGATGCGCCGCGCCTCCGACTGCCGCTTCTACAACTGCACCCACACCCACGAACCGGGCTGCGCCGTGCGCGAGGCGGTCGAACGGGGCGAGATCGCCCTGTCGCGCTTCGAAAGTTACCTCAAAATGCTCGACGACGATGACAAATACCGCAAATAGACCGCTCGAATGGTATGCCGAGCGGACGGCCTGGCTCTCGGAGTTCATGTCCGAAGAGCGGCAGCAGGTCCTGCGCCGCACGCTCGACCGGCGGACCCGCTACATGACCATCCTCACGGAAAACACCTACCACGCGCAGAACGCCTCGGCGCTCGTGCGCCACTGCGAGGCGTTCGGGCTGCAGGACATACACACCGTCGAGGACCGCTGCGCGTTCAGCCCCAACCTGAGCATCGTGCGCGGCACCGACAAGTGGATCGACTTCCGCCGCCACGCCTCCACCGCCGAGGCGCTCGGCGCGCTGAAGGCGCAGGGCTACCGCATCGTGGCGACCACGCCCCACCGCGAAGACACCACTCCCGAGACGTTCGATGTCGCGGCCGGTCCCTTCGCGCTGGTCTTCGGCACCGAGCACGCCGGCATCTCGGAGGAGGTCGTCGCCTCGGCCGACGAGTTCCTGCGCATCCCGATGTGCGGCATGGTCGAAAGCCTCAACGTCTCCGCCTCGGCCGCGATCCTGATCTACATGCTCTCGACCCGCATGCGGGAGCAGGTCGCCGGGTGGCGGCTCTCGGAGGAGGAGCGCGCCGAGATCCTCTACCGCTGGAGCTACGCCAGCGTGCAGGATGCCGAGGCCATCCTGCAGCGCAAATACCCGAACGATCCCAAGTGAAAAGAGTTTCGACAAAGATGAATACGATCCTGCGCAACCGTTTCCTGGCCCATGTGGGCCAGACCTCGCCCGAACCGATGATGATCGAGGTGGCCCGGGCCGAAGGCTGCTTCTTCTACACGCCGGAGGGCAAGCGCTACTACGACCTGGTGGCGGGTGTCTCGGTAAACAACGTCGGCCACGCCAACCCCCGCGTGGTGGAGGCCGTGCAGCGCCAGGCGGCCGACTACATGCACGTGATGGTGTACGGCGAGATGATCGAGCGCCCGCAGGTGCAGTACGCCGCCCGCATCGCCGGGCTGCTCCCCGGAGGACTTTCGAGCGTCTATTTCGTCAATTCGGGTGCCGAGGCGATCGAAGGGGCCATGAAGCTGGCCAAACGCCGCACCGGCCGCACGGAGATCGTCTCGATGCGCCGCGCCTACCACGGCTCGACGCAGGGAGCCATGAGCCTGATGGGCGAACCCGAGGGCGAGGAGTGGAAAGGGGCCTTCCGCCCGCTGCTTCCCGACGTGCGGTCGATCGATTTCAACGACTTCGACCAGCTGCGGCTCATTACCCGCCGCACGGCCTGCGTCGTCGTGGAGCCGGTGCAGGGCGAAGCGGGGGTCCGCCCGCCCGCCGCTGGCTGGCTCGAGGCGCTGCGACGCCGCTGCGACGAGCAGGGAGCGCTGCTGGTCTTCGACGAGATACAGACCGGCATGGGACGCACGGGAGCGATGTTCGCGACGTGCAAATACGGCATCGCGCCCGACATAGTCTGCCTGGCCAAAGCCTTCGGCGGCGGCATGCCGCTCGGAGCGTTCGTCTCGCGCAAGGAGATCATGGACACGCTGCAAACCGCCCCCGTACTGGGCCACATTACCACCTTCGGCGGGCATCCGGTGTCGTGCGCGGCCGGTCTGGCGGCCCTCGACTTCCTGGAGGAGAACGGCATCGTCGAACAGGTCGAAGCGAAAGGTGCCCGCTACGAGGAGCTGCTCGCCGACCATCCGCAGGTGGTCGAAATCCGCCGCAGCGGACTGCTGCTGGCCGTCGAGCTGGGTTCGTCGTAGAAGCTGTTCCGCCTGATGTCCGTGTTCTAGGA
>JAIEHQ010000183.1 GCA_029065825.1 Alistipes sp. | reverse complement strand
GTCAGCCCCTTCCACTGGTAGCGGACCTGCAGATCGACCTCCTTGTAGGACGAAGCGACGAAATCGACCGAGGCCCACGCCCCCAGCGTGAAGTTGCCCGCACGCATCGTGACCGAGGGCTGGAAGCTGGGACCGCCGAGGTAGATACCGCGCCAGATGTAGCTGCTGACCAGATCCATACCCGCATCGACCGTAACCCGACCGGACCGGCGGGTCGGCTCGGAGGAGTCTTCGGCGCGGGAGGCGACGGGAGCAAGAGAGAAACAGATGCCCAGAAGCAGGCACAAAGCACGGAAGCGATCCGCACGACGGGAACGGACTGAGGGTTTCATCATGATCGTATTTAGGATTAATAGCGCGCAAATGTAGCGCTTTTCGCGCGACTATGCAACCCCTCCGCCCTCGAGCCGGCAAAGAAGCGCCGCAGCGTGCGGAACAGCCCCGCCCCGGCAGCTCCGGCCCGCCCGAAAAAAACGCACCCGGAGCGGAGATCGTCCGTTCCGGGTGCGCTGCAAAGAATTTTCTTCGGCGGCAACGGCAGTTCTACTGCCGGACCGGCTGCCCTATTTGGCCGGCTGGGCCTCCTGAGCGCGGCCTCCGCCGAGTGCCTGGTAGAGATTCACGACACCCTGAATTTCGTTGAAGCGGTCGGATACCTGAGCCAACCGGGCCGAAAGCAGCGACTGCTGCGCGGTCAGCACCTCGAGGTAGGTGGTCGAACCGTACTGCATGAGCAGCTCGGTACTCTCGACGGCACGCTCCATCGCCTCGATCTGATTGCTCCGCAGGTCGGTCTTGGCGCGCGCCGTCTGCGACTGGGTAAGCGCGTTGTTTACCTCCGCACCCGCATTGAGCAGTGCCTGACGGAACGAAAGCAGCGCCTCCTCCTGCTGGGCCTTCATGATCTTCACGCGCGCACGCGCCGCACCGGCATTGAAGATCGGCTGTACGAGCGAAGCGGCGGCCGAAAGCAGCAGTTTGCCCGGATTGACGATCATCGCTCCGGCGCTGTTGGTCCACCCCGCCGTACCGCTGAGCGAGATCGACGGGTAGAGCGCCGAACGGGCTTCGGCCGTCGCATAGTAGGCCTGCATCAGCGCAAATTCGGCCGAGCGCACGTCGGGACGGTTCGCGAGCATCTGCACGGGGACACCCACCGCGAGCTGCTCCGGCAGTCGCTGCTCCTCGAGCGAGCCGCGCTCGATGGCGTGCGGTGCCTCGCCCAGCAGCGAACAGAGGGCATTTTCCACCGTCGTGAGGTTGTATTCCAGGTCGTGCAGCGAAGCCTCGATCGAGTAGTAGTTGCCCTCGTACTGGGCCACGCCCGCCTCGTTGGTCATGCCCGCCTCCTTCATGGCGCGCATGGTCTCGACGCTCTGCCGCCACTTGGCCGCCGTCTCCTGCGAGACGGCATACTGCTCGTCGAGCATCAGCAGCGTGTGGTAGAGATTGGCCGTCTGGGCGATGAGCTGCGTGCGGACCGCCTGTTCGTACTCCTTGCTCTGCAAGTGGAGCGCCCGGGCCTTGCGCTTGGCGTTGGTCAGCGAGTTGAAGATGTCGATCTGCCAGCTCGCCGTGACGGGAATGTTGTAGGTCTTGGTGGTATTCCGGTTGTCGAAGCTGCTGATGGCACCCTGGGGAGCGAAGTTGAACGAAGGCAGATAGGCCAGACGCGCCGACTTGAGCGCCGCTTCGGTCTCCTTCACACGCCAATGGGCCGACTGCATGTCGGTATTGTCGGCCAGCGCCTGCTCGATGAGCCGCTGCAACAGCGGATCGGTAAAGACCTCCTGCCAGGCCAGATCGCCCAGAGTCGTCTCGTCGGCCGTTTCGGCCGCGCCGTACAGCCCGTCGGTCTCGACCTCCGGACGCGAGTAGGGCTTGTAGATGCCGCAGCCGACCAAAGTCGCCGCAGCCAGTATGACGATTATCTTTCTCATAACGTTATTCCTTGTTTTCGTTCTTGCTGTCCTCGATCTCGGCGCTCACGGCCCAGTCGGGGGTATTGGTAAACTGCACCGGCTTGATCTTCTCCTGCAGGGTCTGGAAGACGATGAAAAGCGAGGGCACGAGGAACAGCAGCGCCAGCGTACCGACGATCATACCGCCCACGACACCCGTACCGAGCGTCGAGTTGCCGTTGGCGCCGACACCCGTGGCGAATACCAGCGGGATCATACCGAAGACCATCGTCAGCACGGTCATCAGGATCGGGCGCAGACGCACCTTGGCGGCCGAAAGCGCGGCCTGCGTCAGCGACATGCCGCACAGACGGCGGTCGGCGGCATACTCGGTCAGCAGGATCGCCGTCTTGGCCAGCAGACCGATCAGCATGATCAGACCCGTCTGCAGGTAGATGTTGTTCTCCAGCCCCATCAGCTTGGCGAAGAGGAACGAACCCATCAGACCGCACGGCACCGACAGGATGACGGCGAACGGAATCAGAAAGCTCTCGTAAAGAGCACTCAGGATCAGATAGATCAGCACGATACAGATACCGAAGATGATCGCCGTGTTGCTGCCCGTCTGGCTCTCCTCGCGCGTCAGTCCGCCGAACTCGTAGCCGTAGCCCCTCGGCAGGGTCTGGGCGGCCACCTCCTCGATCGCCTTGATCGCATCGCCGTTCGAGTAGCCGGGAGCCGGCGTACCGTTCACCGAGATGGAGTTATACATGTTGAAACGGCTGATGACCTCGGGACCATAGACCTTCGTCAGCGTCACGAACTGGCTCAGCGGAGCCATTTCGCCGTTCTGCATCCGCACGTAGGAGTTGTTGAGCGACTCCGGATCGAGACGGTATTTCGGGTCGGCCTGGATCATCACGCGATAGACCTTCGAGAAACGGTTGATGTTCGAGACGTACTGACCGCCGTAATAGCCCGACAGGGTCGAGAGCACTTCGGTCGGCGAGATGCCGGCACGCTTGGTCTTCGCCGCGTCGATATCGACGATGTACTGCGGGAAGTTGATGTTGAAGGTCGAGTAGGCCATCTGGATCTCGGGACGCTGGTTGAGCGCCGCGATGAACTGCAGATAGACGTTGTAGAAATCACCGATCTCGCCGCCGGCACGGTCCTGCAGATACATTTCGAAACCGGCCGAGGTACCGTAGCCGGTAATCATCGGCGGCGCGACGGCGAAGATTTGCGCGTTCTTGATGTCGGCCGTGCGGGCGTAGATCTGGCCGATCACGGCGCTCACGGCATCGCTCTTGTCGGGACGCTGCTTCCAGTCCTTCAGCTTGACGATGCACATACCGTAGGAGTTGCCCTGTCCGGCGATCATGCCGTAGCCGGCTACCTGCTGGAAGTCGCGGATCTGCGGAATGCTCTTCAGCCGCTCGCCCAGCATGCCCATGACCTTGTTGGTCTCCGAAAGCGACGTGCCCGGCGGGGTGGTCACATTGACCATGATCGTACCCTGGTCCTCGTCGGGCACCATACCCGTCTTGGTGTTGTTCATCAGCACGACCAGTCCCGCCAGCGCCAGTACGAGCGTGGACCACATGAGCCAGCGGCGCTTGATAAAGAACATGACACCGTACTTGTACTTGTTTACGATCGTGTTGAACGCCGTGTTGAACGACTTGCGGAAACGGGCCGCGAAGTTGTCGCGCATCTCTCCGTTCTCGTCCAGGTAGGGCTTGAGCAGCAGCGCGCACAGCGCCGGGGAGAGGGTCAGTGCGTTGAGCGCCGAAAGACCGACGGCCACCGCCATCGTGATACCGAACTGCGTGTAGAAGGTTCCCGACGTGCCGGACATCATCGAGGTGGGGATGAAGACCGCCATGAAGACGAGCGTCGAGGTCACGATCGCCGAAGTGATGCCCGACATGGCATCGACGGTGGCCATGTAGGAGGACTTGTAACCCACGTCGAAGCGCGCCTGCACCGCCTCGACCACGATGATCGCGTCATCGACCACCGTACCGATGGCAAGCACCAGCGCGAAGAGCGTCAGCAGGTTGATCGAGAAACCGGCGAACGAGAGGAAGGCGAACGTACCGACCAGCGCCACGATGATCGAAACGGTCGGGATGAGCGTCGAGCGAATGTCCTGCAGGAAGACGTAAACCACGAGCACCACCAGGATGATCGCCTCGATGAGCGTCTTGATGACCTCGTGGATCGAGGCGTAAAGGTAGTCGTTCACGCTCATCAGGTGGGTGATCTCGACACCCTTCGGAAGTTCGGTCGCGATCTGGTCGAGCAGCGCGTCGATCTCCTCGATGGTCTCCGTCGCGTTCGTGCCGGCCGTCTGGAAGATCATCGCCGCGATACCCGGATGGCCGTTCACATAGCCGTTGTAGGCATAGGACTCCTGGCCCAGCTCGATGTCGGCGATATCCTTCAGGCGAAGCACCTGGCCGTCGGAGGTCGAGCGGATGACGATCTCGCCGAACTCCTCGGGAGTCATCTTGCGGCCGCGGTACTTCATCGTGTATTGGAACGTATTGTCGGAATTCTCGCCCAGCTGACCCGCCGCCGACTCGATGTTCTGCTCGGAAAGCGCATAGGTCACGTCGGAGGGCACCAGCCGGTACTGGGCCATCACGTCGGGCTTCATCCAGATACGCATCGAGTAGTCGCCGCCGAGGGCCATGAACTCGCCCACGCCGGCAATACGCTGGATGCGCGGCTTGATGTTGATATTGACGTAGTTGGAGAGGAACGACTCATCGTAGGAATCGTCGGGGCTGCTGAGCGTGAATACCTTCAGCATCGACGACTGGCGCTTCATCGTGGTCACGCCGATACGCGTTACCTCGGCGGGCAGCGATCCGGTGGCCGTCGCCACCTTGTTCTGCACGTTCACGGCCGCCATGTCGGCATCCGTACCCTGCTTGAAATAGATCGAGATCGAGCCGCTGCCGGCATTGGTGGCATCGGACTTCATGTAGATCATGTTCTCGACACCGTTGATCGCCTCCTCGAGCGGTACGATGACCGACTTCTGGATCGTCTCGGCGCTCGCACCCGGATAGGAGGCGCGCACCATGACCGTCGGAGGGGCGATGTCGGGATACTGTTCGACGGGCAGCGTCGCCAGACCGATCAGACCGCCCAGAACGATTACGATGGAGATGACCGCCGCCAGTACCGGACGGTCGATAAAATGTTTCAGTGTCATACGTTACTCCTCTTTTGCTTGTTGTTGGTCGGCAGGCATCTGGGCGGCAGTCCCCTTCGCCTTGATCGGGGTGCCCTCGCGCAGCAGACCCACACCCTCGGCGACGATGACCTCGCCCGGAGCGAGACCGTCCGTCACGATGTACTCGCGGCCGTTGTTGAGTTTCGATGCGGCGATGTTGGCCGAAGAGGCTACGCCGTTCTCCACCTTATATACATAGATCTTGTCCTGCAGCTCGAAAGTGGCCCCCTGCGGAACGACCAGAGCGTCCCGGTAGGTATGGGGCAGCAGAATGTTGCCCGTGCTGCCGCTGTGCAGCAGACGGCCCTCGTTGGGGAAGACGGCGCGGAGCTGCACGCTGCCCGTCGTCTGGTCGATCACGCCGCTGATCGACTCGATGCGGCCCTCGCGCTCGTAGAGCGATCCGTCGCTGAGGAGCAGCTGCACGGCGGGCAGGGCGGCCAGCGCTTTCTCCATCGAGCCGTGCTCGCGCGTGAGATCGAGCAGCCGGTTCTCGTTCATCGAGAAATAGACATACATGGACGAATTGTCCGAGACGGTCGTCAGCGGCTGCGGAAGCGACGGGCTGACGAGCGCACCGACCCGGTAGGGCAGCGTACCGACCACACCGGCCGAGGGAGCCTTGACCACCGTGTAGGAAAGATTGTTGGCGGCATTGACGCGCTGGGCCTCGGCCTGGGCGAGCTGCGCCTTGGCCGTCAGCAGCTGGTTCTCGGCCGTCGAAAGATCGAACTGCGAAACCACGTTTCTGGCAAAAAGTTCCTTTTTGCTGTCATAGACCAGCTGCGCCGTAGCGACAGCCGCCTTGGCTGCGGCGACATTGGCTTCGGCCGTCTGCAGCGCCGCCTTGTAAGGCACCTGGTCGATGACGAAGAGCGTCTGCCCCTTGCTTACCACCTGTCCCTCGTTCACGCACAGCTGCGAAACGGTACCCGACACCTGGGGGTATATCGCAATATCCTGCCGTCCGCGGATCGTCGCCGAATAACTCACGGGAATGGTTACGTCGGAGGTGGAAACCGTCAGTACGGCATACTCCGCCTCGCCTCTGGGAGCCGGGGCCTGGCCGCACGATACGGCGGCAGCCATGCAGCATCCGCAAAAAACTGCCTGAATGAACTTCTGCTTCATAATTTTTCGTTCTTTAATGATTTTTTCTCAACATTTTTACGTGCAAAAGTACTTCAAAATACGCAGCCCGAAATCTCTTTTAGGCGAACAACATTGTCACTTTTCGGAACATTTGAATTATCTTTGCAGGGATAATAATCGGCCTATTGTTCCGTTTGTTCACAAACAAAAGATCCATCCGCACATGCCCGCAACGAATCCACTGACCGTCTCCGCCGAAGAACCGTTCGCGGTCGGCAAATCAGACCTGGCCTTTTTCCTCAACAACCCGGTCCGCTGCAAGGGGGGAGCGCTGCTGCTCTGCCGCCGGGGGTCGGCCGAGATGACGCTCGACCTGCGGCGGAGTACGATCCGCCCCAGCACGGTCGTATTCGTTCTGCCCGGCACGCTGCTGATGCTCTCCGACAGCTCGCCCGACTTCGAAGCGTCGTACTGCGCCTTCACGCACGCGATCTTCAGCGAAGTATGCTTCCGGCTGGAGCCTGCGTTCTTCCGCTTCGTCGGCGCATCGCCCTTTTCGCTCATCGACCGCACGGGGGTCCGCCACTTCGACTTCTGGTTCGAGACGATGGAGTACTCGTACCGCGACCGGGAGAACATTTTCCGCATGACGATCTTCAAGAACAGGCTGCAGAACACCATTCTGGAGATGTACGACAAGATCCAGCGCAAAGTCACCTCGCTCTGCCCGACCACCTCCGACCGACAGACGGAGCTGTTCCACAAGTTCATCTCGCTGGTCCACGACCATTGCGCCCGGGAACGCGAAGTGGCCTTCTACGCCGACCGCCTCTGCATCTCGCCCCGCTACCTCTCGGCCATCGTGCGGCGCATTACCCACCACTCGGCCAAGGAGCTGATCGACAGAACGGTGGTCATGGACATCAAGGTACTGCTGCAAAGCACCACACTGCCGATTCAGGAGATCGCCGACCGCATGCACTTCCCCGATCAGTCCTACCTGGGGCGCTACTTCAAGAAGCACACGGGGGTCTCCCCGACGCTCTTCCGGCGGGAGTCGCGGTAAGCGGCTGCGGCATCCGCCGCCCGACACCTCGCCCCGCCGCCGCACCGGGCAGAAGGAGGGCCGCCCGCAGCGGAACGAGTCCGGCGCGACGCGCCGGAAACTTTGGCTCTTAATTCACGCCCCGCCGTCTCTTTTTCGTTTTTTATCCTTATCTTTGTTCCCGCAACTCCGTCCGGCGCTTTCCGCCGGAAGTTCGGGCGACGAAGGCGGGCGGTCACGCAGCGCCTCCGCACCGCGACCGTTCGCCGCCGGCCGGAGGCAAACAACGAACACAACGAGCGTCATGGGATTCATTCCGTTCTCTTTCATCGACCTGATCGACATTATTCTGGTCGCGGCCATCCTCTTTTGGATCTATCGCGCCACGCGGGGTACGAACGCCCCCTACATTATCACGGGCATCATCATGATCTACCTGATGTGGGTGGTCGTGCGCACGCTCAACATGGAGCTGCTCTCCAGCATCCTGGGGCAGTTCGTCAGCGTCGGCGTGATCGGCATGCTCATCGTCTTCCAACCCGAGATACGCCGCTTCCTCCAGATGATCGGCATGCGGCAGAAAGGGCTCAACTTCATCTCGCGCATCTTCAACCGCAACCACTCGACCTCGACCCACATCATCGCTCCGATCGTGACGGCATGCCGCGAAATGGCCGCCACGAAGACCGGCGCGCTGATCGTGATCGGCCGCCAGAGCGATCTGAAGCTCATCACGGAGGGCGGCATCGCACTCGACGCGCGCATCTCGACCCCGCTGCTCGAAAACATCTTCTTCAAGAACGCGCCGCTGCACGACGGAGCCGTCGTCATCGAAGGCGACCGGATCGTGGCGGCCAAATGTATTCTGCCCGTAACGCAAAGCGACGTTCCCAAGTCTTACGGAACGCGCCACCGCGCGGCCATCGGCATGAGCGAGATCTCCGATGCGATCATCCTGGTGGTATCGGAGGAGACGGGCGGCATCTCCATCGCCCAGAACGGCACGCTGACCCGCGACATCGCACCGGAAGAGCTGACCCGCATCCTGCAGCACAACTTCGACTCCGGTCACAAGAAAAGACACGCCCGGCAGACGACAATGGGGTAATCCGCCCCGGATCCGTCCGCCGGCCAACGGCCCCGACCGCCGGCTGTCGCTTCTCCCCGCGAGACGACGGCCGGCGGTTCTTTCATGCGGCCCACTCCGCCCCTTCGAAAAGGGACGAAAGTCCGGAATCCTCTCGCGGCAGCTCCCGCCCCATCGGTTTCGGCCGCTTCCGGCCGACGGGCCTCCGGAAAAACACCATGCGTGCGGTCGGGCGCATGATGCCGCCGGAGCGCGTCATCATGCGGTCCCGATTTGCAAAACGGCATCCTCCGCCCCTAACTTCGTGCCGACAAACCGCAAACGACAACCGTCATGAAACCCATCCGCATCATTCTGCCCGCCGGACGAAGAGCTGCCGCCCGGCACCCGACAGGCACTATTCGGGGAGAAGCCCCGACAACCCCCTCGCAATTCAAACGCGCCTATTACCCCGCCATCGAGCGCGTCTGCGCCGAAACGGGACTGAATCCGCTCTTCGTGGCGGCGCAGGCGGCCCTCGAGACGGGCTGGGGCAAGCGCGCCATCGGCAACAACCTCTTCGGCATCACGGCCGACGACAAATGGACGGGCAAGCGCCGGATCGTACGCACGACGGAGTACCTGAAGGACGACCGTCAAGGTGGAAACTTCATCAAGGTGCATTCCATTACGCCACAGGCCGACGGCCGCTGCCGTTACGACGCGGACCGGGCCTTCCGCGACTACGACACGGTCGAGGAGTGTCTGCGCGACCACTTCAGGGTCTTGTCGGCCAAGCGTTACGCGGGGGCCATGCTCCATCGTAACGACGTGCGGCGCTTCGCTTATGAAGTTGCCAAAGCCGGCTACTGCACGGCCGATCCGGCGGTGTATGCCGACTCCATCGCGAAGATCGCACGCATGATCGAACGGCTTTGACTGCCGACGGAAACAGCAAGATGGACAATGCAATGATGCAAATACTGATGTGGGCACTGCCGAGCGGATTCCTCTCCTCGGCGGTAACGTGGCTCGTTACACGCCGCCAGCGGAACAACGATTTTCTCGTCTCGCTGCAGCACTCCATCGACCTGCTGAGCGAGAAGTACACCGAGACGCTCGACGAGAACGTGCGCCTGCAGGCCGACAACGCCCGGCTGCTGGCCAACCAGCGGATCATGGAGGAGAAGATCGACTCGCTCAACAGAAAGATCGACCAATTGACCAGACAACTCAAAAGTATCCAGCATGAGAAATCGAATTCGGGGAATTTCCCTCGCGCTGCTTCTCGCCGCGGTGACGACGGGCTGCGGAGCAGTCAGGAACGCGACGAGCGAGCAGACCTCCTTGTCGCAGCGGAGCAGCTCCGGCGAGCGGCTCGAAGCGCAGGCCGCCGCCGCTTGCGATGTGCGGCAGCATGCACAGGAGCGGATGCAGGCGGTGCGGACGACGACCCTGCGGGAGTATGCGGAGCCGGTGCCGGAGGAGCGGACGGACATGACGATTCCGATGCGGCACCTCCTTGATCTGCCCGACGGCGCGAAGTACGGCGCGCAGAACGGCCGGGCGAGCGTCGAGGCCGAGCGGCAGGGCGACAAGATCGTCGTCCGGGGCCGATGCGACAGCATCGCCCGCCGCTGCACCTGCTTCGAGAACCGCGTATTCCGACAACGCCTCCTCATCGATTCGCTCACGGCACGACTGGACGAAATGCAGGCATACCGGGCGCGCGCCGACTCGCTGGCTGCGACCGAAGCGGAATCGGCCCTGCGGACCGCGCGGCTGAAGCGACCGGCCCCAACAGGCATCCGCTGGCTCCTGGCCGGCTTCCTTGCGGGCGGAGCCGCATCGCTGCTGCTGCGACGCAGCGGCCTGCTCCGCAACCTCCTCCCGCACCCCTGCACCAGGAAACGATAACAGAAACCCTTCCTGCTCCCTGCCGAAGGGAATCCGCACACAAACACGGCAAGAGGCTCGCGATTCGATCGCGAGCCTCTTGCCGTATCCTCCGCATCCGGAGAAGGGCGAAAAAGAGCGCCCCGTATTACCGCCCGTCGGGATTACTCCTCGACGACGACAGCCTCCTCCTGAACCCCCGCAGCGGGCAGTTCGGCTTGCGGCATCGCAGGCATCATATCCTCGACGATGACCTTCTCCATCGCAGCATTTCTGTCCCGCTCGATCTCGGCATTGCTCGTCGCCACCAGCCCGCGATCCATCGCCAGCGTAGCCAGCAGACTCAACACGAAGATAACGGCGGCCATCGTCCAGGTAAACTTCTCCAGAAAATCCGAAGTCTGGCGAACACCCATAACCTGGTTCGAAGCACCGAAATTGGCGGCCATGCCGCTCTTGGGACTCTGCACCAGCACGGCAAGAATGACCAGAATGCTGGCGATCAGAATCAGAATGATGCAAAGCGTGTATAACATATCTCCTTATTATTTAATTATTTTTTCTCGATTTCGTCGATAAGCGACGCAAAGTAAACACTTTTTTCCGGATTTAACAAACTTAATCGGCGATAAATGGCGATCGCCTCCGCACACAGCCCCTGCGCCGCATAGATCCGGGCCAGCTCCTCGGTTACCAGATCGTCGTCGTCAGCGATCTCGGCCTCGGTGCGGATCTCCTCGACCGGTCCCCTCTCGTCGGCCACGATCCGGTGGCCGCCCTCGCGCAGAAAACGGTCGATCAGCTCCTCCGGCGCCACCCGGCAAAGCTCCTCCCGATCGATGCGCACGCAACCATAGGGCAGCGGCCGCGCCGTCGCCACGATCCGTGTCCGCAGATCGGGCGCTCCCTGCCGGCGGGCCTGCAACACCCGCAGCGGCATGAACCATCCGTAGCGTCCGACGAGCGCATCGAGCCGCTCATCGCTCCAAAGGCCTCCGCCCGTCCACCTCGTTCCGTCTCCCATCTGCGGTTTACCAGTTTGCGGCGGTCGCCTGATAAATATCCGTAACCAGCTGATCGACGATCTGGGGAATCAGCTCGCCCTCCACTTCGTTGAGCAGGCGGCTGGAATCGTAGTCCTGATAAGCCGAGAACATTTTGTTCTGGAACGAAGCGCTCTCCTCCACCGCATTGGTAAAGGTCACCGACACACTGATCGTCAGCCGGTTCAACAACGCGGTTTCGGTGGTTCCCGAGACCGAAGCCGTCACGGAGGAGTATCCCACGATGGCACCCTCGAAAGCGAAATCGCCCCCCTCATCGACCTGCTCCAGGCGGGTCTGACGGGCGAACTTGTCGCGCAGGGCATCGGTCAGCGTGGAGCTGAGGATGGGCGCGACCATCGGCGCGTTGTTGGGGAAATAGGCCACGCTGAACGTCTTGGCCGCGACGGGAATCGAAGCTCCCGAGAGCGAATAGTTCACCTTGTAGCCGCACGCGGCGAGCAGCACTGCGCACACCAGCACGAGCGTATGTTTCACGAAACGGTTCATGGCGTTCAATATCTGTTTTGCATGTTACGAATTTTCGTCGATTCCCAGCTCCTTGATCTTGCGGTAGAGCGTCCGCTCCGACATGAACAGCTCGGCGGCAGCCTCCCGGCGGCGGCCGTTGTTGCGCCGCAGCGCCCGCACGATCTGCTCGCGCTGCACGTCGGCCTTGGTCAGCTCCCGCGACGGCTCCTCGACCACCACCTCGCCCTCGGCATAGTCGGCGGCGGGAGCGATGCTGCGCGTCGAGACAGGCAGCAGTCCGGCCAGATCCTTGGGCGGCTCCGCCGGCTGGGAGGAGCGCTGCATCAGATCGGCGAGCATCCGCTTCAGGTCGTTTATGTCGCCCCGCATGTCGAACAGCACCTTGTAGAGCAGCTCCCGCTCGGTGGACATGCCCTCCTCCGACACGCCCGCGCGTGCGGCGCTGAGCGACACGGATCCTCCAGACGGCTGCGCGGGCAGGTAACGGGAGAGGATCGCGGGCGTAATGAGCCGAGCCTCCTCGACGGCCGAGATCTGCTCGGCGACGTTCTTCAGCTGGCGCACGTTACCCCGCCAGTAGTAGCTTTCGAGCATGCGGCGGGCCTCGCCGTCGAGCGAGATGACCGGCATCCGGTACTGCGCCGCGACATCGGAAGCGAACTTACGGAAAAGAAGGTAAATATCGTCCCTTCTCTCACGCAGGGGCGGCACCTGGATCGGCACCGTATTGAGCCGATAGTAGAGATCCTCGCGGAACCGGCCCGAGGCGATCGCCTCCTGCAGGTCGGTATTGGTGGCGGCCACCACCCGCACGTCGGTCTTCTGCACGCGGGCCGAACCCACGCGGATGAACTCCCCGGTCTGCAGGACGCGCAGCAGCCGCACCTGCGTCGAATGGGGCAGCTCGGCCACCTCGTCCAGAAAGATCGTACCGCCGTCGGCCTCCTCGAAGTACCCCTTGCGCGCCTCGACAGCCCCGGTAAAGGCACCTTTCTCGTGGCCGAAAAGCTCCGAGTCGATCGTTCCCTCGGGGATCGCACCGCAGTTCACGGCAATATACTTGTTGTGCTTGCGCGCCGAACTGGCATGGATGACCTGCGGAAAAAACTCCTTGCCCACGCCGCTCTCGCCTGTGACGAGCACCGACAGGTCGGTCGGTGCCACCCGCACGGCGACCTCCAGCGCCCGATTCAGCGCCTCCGAATTGCCGATGATCCCGAAACGGGCCTTTATGTTGGTAAGATCACTCATCTTGTCTCTGATTTTGCGGCCCCGCCCTTTTTCTGGCGTGCGGCCCTGCGTCCGTCGTGCGCGGAATTACCGGTCACTCCTCCCCGGCCGCGACCGGAAGTTCCGATCCCTCCCCTCCGGGCACGGCGAGCTGTTCCATATATTCGCGTTCGAGCCGCTCGATCTTCGCCCGACGCAGGTAGCCGTAAACGATCACGCCGACGGCCAGCAACGCCACCGCGACGGCGATCAGCACGAATTTGTCGGGACCGCGGCGCCGAGCCGAACCGACATAGGTGTACCCTTCGGTCGTCTTGAGCGGCTTTCCGTACTGCAGTCCCCGCACGCAAGGCTCGGGAGTGCGCACGCGCGACGGCGAAACCCGAGGCTCCGGCGCTGCGGCTGGCTGCACGGACTCCTCCTTTCGCGGCTCCTTCGCCACCTCCGCCGTATTCTCCGCCGCCGGACGGGGTTCGACCGGCACGGCCGGCTTCGCTGCAGGTTCATACCGGAATTCCACGGTCCCGTTGGCAGACAAAAGCATGCGCCCGAAACCCGCCATCGCATAGATTCCCTCGCGTTCGAGGGCATGACGCACCTCGAAGACAAAGCGGTCGATCACTCCGGCCGCCTCCAGTTCGCTCATACCGCCCCGCTCGCGCAGCAGGCCGCGCAGCACGCCGTCGTCACGGCGCAGCAGCTCCGAAAAAACCACGCCGCCGTCGGGCACCTTCACTACGAACGTTCCCAGCTGCGGCACCACGAGTCTTCTGTGGCATCCCAGATAATCCGCTATGACCTCAATCAACAC
>JAIEHQ010000182.1 GCA_029065825.1 Alistipes sp. | reverse complement strand
CGCAGCGCGGCCCGGGCGGGCTTGTCCATCGACCGCACCGCCGAGCCGTCGAGGAAATACTCGCCCGACGTGGGGCGGTCCAGGCAGCCGAGTAGATTGAGCAGCGTACTCTTGCCCGAACCCGAAGTACCCATGATCGTCACGAACTCCCCTTCGTGGATCGTAAGCGACACGCCGCGCAGGGCGTGGACCGTCTCGCCGCCGACCACGAAGTCGCGGCGCACGTTCTCTAAACGGATTACCTCCCTCATAGCCGATGCCGGTCGTTTATCGTTTGTTGCTGCCCGGACGCTGGGGCATGAAAGGACTGCGCTCGGGTGCGGAGGCGGCCACTTCGGGACGTGCGACGGCAAGTCCCGTCACCACCGTATCGCCCTCCGACAACCCCTCCAGGATCTCGGTCATATCGCCGCTGACGGCCCCCGTCTCGACAAGCCGGGGCAAAAGCTCGTCGCCCCGGCGGATCCACACCTCCCGCAGTCCGGGACGGTGCTCGCCTGCGGCAGCGCCCAGGCGCAGGTCGATCCGGGCGAGCAGCTCCTCGTCGGGCACGAATCGCAGCGCGCGGGTCGGAATCGCCGGCGCATCCTCCTTTTCGAGCGTGAAGACCGTCACGTTGGCCGTCATGCCCGGCTTGAGCTTCAGATCGGGATTGGGTGCCGTGATGACCACCTCGTAGGTCACGACATTCGATTCGACGGTCGCCTCCAGGCGCACCTGTTCGACCACTCCCTCGAACGTGTCGTCGGGATAGGCATCGACCGAGAAAGCAACCCGCTGCCCCTCCGACACCTGGCCGATGTCGGCCTCGTCCACGTCGGCGACCACCTGCATCTGCGTCAGGTCGGCGGCAATGGTAAAAAGCGTCGGGGTGGAGAATCCCGCGGCGACGGTCTGTCCCTCCTCGACGGCACGGCTGATGACCACTCCGTCGATGGGCGAGGTAATGGTCGCATAGCCCAGGTTGCGCTTGACCTTGACCATCGCCGCCTGACTCTGCAGGTAGGCGTTGCGGGCCTTCTCGTAGAGGTAGAGCGCCTCGTCGTACTCGGCATCGCTGACGAGTTCCTTTTCATGCAGCCCCCTGGTGCGGGCGAAGTTCTTGGTCTGATAGTCGTATTCGGTCTTGCTGCTGGCCAGTTGCGCCTCCGACGACTCGAGTTCGGCCTGAAGGGTCTCCTTGTCCATCTCGGCGATCAGCTGGCCGGCATGCACCCGGTCGTTGTAGTCGGCATAAAGGCGTGCGATGATGCCCGAGACCTGGGTGCCGATCTCGACCTGCGTCACAGGCTCCACCGTTCCGGTGGCCGTAACCGAGTTCGAAAGGGCGATGCGGCTTACGGGAGCCGTCTCCAACCGGATCTGCTCTCCGCCGCGCGGACGGAGAGCCAACCAAAGACCGCAGCCGACGACTGCGAGAGCGGCCGTCGCCGCGAATATGTTGCGTCTTTTCATCGTAAAAGATTTTTCACTCAATAGATAGCGCTCGGCTCAAGTCCCTGATAGATATTCAGGAGTTCGATGTTGAGCAGGGCCGTGTACTTGGCCTGCAGCACCTCCTGACGGGCGGCGGTAAGCTCGTTCTGGGCCGTCAGCAGTTCGACGGTGTTCTTGGCGCCGAGCAGAAACTGCTCGCTCGTAAGTTCGAAGCTCTCGGCGGCGTAGCGCTCCTTTTCGCTGGCCGCCAGATAGCGGGCCTGCGCCGACGAAGCGTCCAGGTAGGCGCTCTCGACCTGCTTCAGAATCTCCTTTTCGATGGCGGCACGCTCCAGCAGGCTGTTATCGACGGCGATATTCGCCTTATTGACCGCCGTGCGGTTTCTGCGGTTCGAGAAGATGGGAATGTCGATCGAAAGACCGACGTTTTCATTGAACCGGTTCCAGATCTGACTGCCGCTTCCGGTATTTCCGCCCGACATATGGCCGGTTCCGACGGAAGCGGATAAAGAAACGGAAGGAAAGAACCCAGCACGTGCTATTTTCCGGCCCAGCTCCGCCGATTCGACGGCCAGCTCTCCCCGCTCGACGCGGGGCATGAACTCCAAAGCCGCGCGATACACTTCGTGCTTGGCGGGCAGGACCGACACAATCCTTTCCTCTTCCACCTTTCGCACGGCGGCTGGATTCATTTCCTCCGTTATGTCAAGCTCAAGCAACTGCTTGAGCTGCAATTTATAATCATCCAAAGAAGTGGCGGCGACCACCACCTGATACTCGTCGTCGGTGTATTGGCTGCGCAGTTGGGCGTAATCGACCCTGCTGATCGAACCCGCGCGCCACATCTGCTCGGCACGCTCGCAGCGCGCCAGCGAAACCTCGGCCGTCGAACGGTTGATCCCGACAGCCTCCGCAGCGTAGAGGCACTGCATGTAGGCCCGCACGATCGCTATGCGCAGATCGACGATCGTCTGCTCGACATCGAGCGCGTCGATGCGGTTCTGCACCCGCGACTGCTCGAGCGCCTTCCGCAGCCGGCCTCCCTCGTAGAGCGTAAGCCCCGCCCGGAGTCCGTAGGTGCCCGAATAGCTGTCGTTGTCGCGCACCTCCGACGAGGGGTAGTTCGTATAGCTGTGCGAGGTGGTGGCCACCAGCGAGGGGAAAAGCTCGGCCCGCGCCTGCTGCGTATCCTCCATTCCCGAAAGCTGCACGTTGCGGCTCTGCTTGACTCCGATGCTGTTCTGCTCGGCATAATCGAGGCACTCCCGGAGCGTCCACTCCTTCACGGAGGGTTCCTGCGCCGCGACGCACCAACCCGTCAAACAAAACACGATCGTCAAAAGCCGTCTCATAACACTTTGCTATTCCGATCGCAAACCTACTCAATGTGCCGCAACGCTCCAAACCGAATCGACCGAACGCCCGTTTCGCCCGACCGAAAGGCCGTTTCGCTCGACGAACGCCGGGCCGCAGACCGCCCGGAAATAAGAACGGGCGGCTCCCGAGCCGAAAAAGGAGGCGCTCTTCGCTCGCGAAAGCGAAGAGCGCTCCGATGCCGGCGGACCCTGTAAGCCGGGTTCTGTACTCCGGTCGCCCGGAGCCTCCATCATTTATCTACGACGACGGTCGCCCGCCGCCTCCAGCAACCTACCCCCCGGCATCGGGCGAGCAACCCTTGACTGCCGGTGTACATGGTCTTGCAACCCACCAGATGTACGGACCGAAGCGTATCGCTACCTTCGCGGTGGGCTCTTACCCCACCTTTTCACCCTTACCCTTACGGGCGGTCATTCTCTGTTACATTGTCTATGCCCTCGCGGACATCAAGCCGTTAGCTTGCGTGGCGCTCTGCGTTGCCCGGACTTTCCTCCCCCTGCCGAAGCAGGCGGCGATGAAGCGGATCCGCACGGCAAAGGTAATAAAAAAAGCGGATCGCGCGCACCCGGCTTCGGGTTATTCCGCCCGATTACCTCCCGCGGCCCGAAAAGAGGGCGTTGTTTTCGATCCGCACGGTTCCTGTCCAGCTTCCGGAGAAAGTGTGCTGCACGGGCCAGGCTCCGTCGAGCAGCTCGAATCCGAAGGTGTAAAGCCCGTCCTGGCCGACAGAAACATCGACCCAGCCGTCCATCGCCGGTGCGAGCGGCGAGCGCCCCTCCAGCAGCCACGTGCCCTCGGCCGTCCCGTCGAACGAGAGGGTGCCGGGCATGAAGGTCGCGGTTTCGTACATGTTGGTCGGCGTATAGAGAGCCGCAGGCAGGTGCGTCCCGTCGCCCGGCTCGGCGAACAGCTCGAAAGTCATCGCATCGCCTCCGTCCTGGGCGATCGTGATGCGCCAGAGGTCGGCACCGACGAAATAGTAGTCGCCCAAGTATTCGGCCCGAGCCTCTTCGACGGCGAGGCTTACCGTACGGTCGTCCTCCAGACGGGAGATGTTTTCGTCGGGATCGACCGTTCCCGGATCATCGGCGACGAGTTCGACCGGACCGGTATAAACGCCCCGCACGGCAATCCCCTCGGGGGTCACCGCCTCGACGACGATGCGGCTGTCGAAAATACCCTCCTCGGCCACTTCGGCCCAACCCCCAACGAAGAGACCGTAGGCCAGCTCCTGCTCCGAGTCGGCCTTCACGCAGAAGCTGCCGTCGATATAGTTCCCCAGATCGACACCCGCCGTCAGCGTGCCGGGATCGTACCCGGCCGCAACCTCATAGCGTCCCGGGAAAAGGATCGGATAGGTCGGATCGGGCACCGGTTCGGTGCAGAGCTGCAACGTTACCAGCGTGCCGGGACGCGTGAGCTTGCCCTCCGCATCGAGCGGCACGTCCGCCAGCGAAAGCACGACGATATCGGCGGCGGGGTTGAGCGCGTCGCGGTAATGATGTCCGACGCAGCAGGTCAGCACCAGGTCGAGATCCTCGGCGAGCGTCCGGTCCGGGGTCTCGCCCTGCGTCTGGTCCTCGAACACCAAAGCGCCCTCGTAGCGATAGCGGCGCTCCTCGCCGGCATTGTCCGTAAAAAGGGCCTCGATGCGGTATCCGTCCCCCGCATGGGCGACCTCGACCGTACCGACACCGAAATTGACCGGTTCGTCGCGCCCCGACTCGTCGCGCTGCAGTGCGAACGTATATTCCATCGTACAGCATCCGGCACGGGGATCGAGCGCCATCCGGTAGGTTCCCTCCGGCAAGCGGATCGGCTCCCCGGCGGCGGATTTCGCGCTGTAAAGGTCGAGATAGAGGACCGTTCCCGCAGCGACGGGCCGGCACATCTGATCGACGAACTCGGTCCGGGTGTCGGCCAGGGCTATATAATAGTTGTCCAGCGCGGGGTCGTCGCCGAAGAAGAGCGCCGCGCCGCAGCGGTCGAGCAGCAGCTCCGGATCGTCCGTACCGGGCTTTTTCGGATCGTCGGGCAGCTCGGGTTCGGACGAACCGTTGCAGCAGATCAGCGCACCCAGCAGCGCGAAGCATGCCGTGCGAAGCAAAACAGAGGAAAAGCGTTTCATAAGCGAATTATTAATCGGTCATCCGGGCACCGGGCGTTCCGGCGGCTCCGTTCGTAAATATAAGGTATATTTTTGAAAAATTCAAAAATATACGCCTCATCGGGAGCATTTTTTTCAAAGAACACAGCCCCACCCCGGGAGGAGGCAGCCAAACCCCGGAGGAGCCGCTTCCCCGATTCCCTTCAAAACACCCCGCCCGGAGCGGGCCGCACGCAACGAAATCGCGGTATTTTTTCAAATTCTTCTCTTTTTTTTTGCGAATATCGAAATAGTCCCTATATTTGCACTCCGAAAACCCTTTACAGGGAAAGAGGCCCAGGTGGTGGAATTGGTAGACACGCCACTTTGAGGGGGTGGTGGACATTAGTCCGTGTGAGTTCGAGTCTCGTCCTGGGCACGCAAGCGATTCGTTGGGGTATCCGATGAATCGCTTTTTTTGTAATTCAGCCACGACCCGGCGCAGTCCCGGCCCGCAAGCCGGGAAGGGCAACCGCCGGGAGCCGTCGGCCGGAGCAACGCCGCACACCGAGAAACAACCGGACTATGAACAAAACATCCCAATACCGCTTTACGATCGTCGTCCCCGTATATAACGAGACGGAGAACGTCGCCCGGCTCGAAGAGACCTTCCGCAGCTACCTGGCCGCAGCTTCGTGCCCGGCCTGCGTGCTCTTCGTGAACGACGGATCGACGGACGACAGCCTGGCCCGGCTCGCCGAGGTCTGCGCGCGCAACGAACATTTCTACTACCTCTCGTTCGCACGCAACGCCGGACTGAGCGCCGCGATCAAGGCGGGCATCGACTACGCCCAATCGCCGCTGGTAGGCTACATCGACGCCGACCTGCAGACCACCCCCGAAGATTTCGAGCTACTGCTGCCCCACGCCGGAGAGCATGCGCTCGTGACGGGCATCCGGGCCAACCGCAAGGACACTTTCTTCAAGCGGTTCCAGTCGCGCTTCGCCAACGGATTCCGCCGCATGATGACCCGCGACGGAGCCACCGACACAGGCTGCCCGCTGAAGGTCATGCAGACCCCGGCGGCCCGGCGCATCCCCTTCTTCCGGGGCATGCACCGCTTCCTGCCGGCACTCATCCTACTGCAGGAGGGAGCGCGCTACCGCGAAATTCCGGTGCGCCACTTTCCGCGCACGGCGGGCGAGTCGAAGTTCCACCTCTGGAACCGGCTGGTATCCCCGCTGATGGACTGCTTCGCCTACCGCTGGATGAAAAAGCGGGCCATCAACTACACGGTCGATAGCAACAACCTGTAACCGCTCGAAGTCATGTCGTGGTGGATCTACGCCATCGGATTCCTGGCCCAGGCCTTCTTCTCGGCGCGCATCCTCGTGCAGTGGATCCTCTCCGAGCGGGCCAAGCAGGTGGTCTCGCCCGCGGCCTACTGGGTGTGCAGCCTCGCCGGGTCGTACCTGCTGTTCGTCTATGGCTGGCTGCGCGATGACTTCGCCATCATCCTCGGGCAGTCGGTATCCTACTACATCTATCTCTGGAACCTGAACGCCAAAGGCGTGTGGCGGCGCATGCCCTCGCTGCTGCGTCTGCTGCTGCTGTTCACGCCGCTCGTAATCGGGGGGGGGATCGCACGCAACGCGGCGGCCTTCTTCTCGACGTTCCTCGCCAACGACGAGGTTCCGCTGTGGCTGCTGCTCTTCGGTTCGGCCGGACAGCTGATCTTCTCGCTGCGCTTCGTCTATCAGTGGTTCTGCTCGGTGCGGCGGCACGAATCGGTGCTGCCGGCCGGATTCTGGATCCTCTCGCTGCTGGGATCGGGCATGATCGTACTCTACGGAGTCGTGCGCCACGACCCGGTGCTGATTCTCGGGCAGTCGGTCGGCTTCGTCGCCTACGCCCGCAACCTTTTTATCGGTAAAAAATTCCACGATGCAAAAGAATAGACTCCGCGCGCTGCCTCTGCTGCTCTTCGCACTGCTGCTGCCCGCGATGGCCCTGCGCGACTTTACCCCCTCGAACGAACTGCGCTACCTGAGCATTGCCGACGAGGCGCTGGCCGACGGTAACTTCTTCGCTTTCACCAACCAGGGAGCGCCCTACGCCGACAAACCGCCCCTCTACCTCTGGATCGTGATGGCGGGCCGCGCGCTGCTGGGCGAGGGCTGCATGTGGTTCCTGGCACTCTTCTCGTTCGTCCCGGCCCTCGTGATCCTCCGGACGATGGACCGCTGGGTCGCCGCACGGCTCGACGAGCCGACCCGCTTTTCGGGAGCCCTGATGCTGATGAGCTGCGGTCTCTTCCTGGGGCTGGCGGTCTTTCTGCGCATGGACATGCTCATGTGCATGTTCATCACGCTCGCCCTCCACACTTTCTGGCAGATGTACCGCAGCGGCGGACATCCCGGCCGCAGCCGGCAGGCGCTCTTCGCCGCCTACGTCTTCCTGGCGCTCTTTACCAAAGGCCCCGTCGGAGTGCTGGTGCCGCTGGTAGCGACCGCGGCTTTCCTCGCGGCCAAACGACAGCTGCGGACGATCGGCCGCTACTGGGGCTGGACCGCCTGGGGAGTGCTGCTGGGCGGCTGCGCACTCTGGTTTTCGGCCGTCTGGATCGAAGGCGGAGCCGAGTACCTCGACAACCTGCTGTTCCACCAAACGCTCGACCGCGCCGTCGATGCGTTCCACCACAAAGAGCCGTTCTACTACTATTTCATCTCGATGTGGTGGTCGCTCGCGCCCTGGTCGCTGCTCGTAATCGGGCTGATCGCCGCGGCCCTCATCCGGCGCGAACGGCTTGAAGAGCACGAACAGTTCTTCCTGACGGTTATTCTCTCGACGATCGGCATGCTGTCGCTCTTCAGCTCGAAACTGGCCGTCTATCTGGCTCCGGCATTCCCCTTCTTCATCTATCTGGGCATCTCGCTGCTGGCCCGCACCCGCAAAAACGGCTGGCTCGCAGCCGCCGTCATGCTGCCGACGCTCGTCTGGTGCGCCGCCCTGCCGGCCGCAGCGGTTCTGAGCGGCCGGGAGGAGCTGGCCTTCCTGCGGGACGGACGGCTGATCGCCGCCGCCGCAATCCTTACGCTCTCGGGCTGTGCGACCCTTTGGCTGGCGATACGCAGGCCCACGCTGCACGGCGCGATCGACACGCTGGCCGGAGGACTGCTGCTCTCGCTCTTCGTCGGCGGATTCGCCCTGCCGCGTCTCAACGACCGGATCGGCTACGGACCGCTCTGCCGCGAAGCCCAAGCCGCCGCCGCACAGCTCCCCGCGGGCAGCGCATGCGAATACTTCGTCTGGAGAATGCACCGCCCCGAAAGCATGGATGTCTATCTGGGGCGCGACGTGACGGAGGTATCGGCCGAGGAGATCCTCGCAGGCCGCTGCGCGGGAGGCATTCTGATGCTCCCCGCCCGCAGATTGCACGACGCTCCCGAGCTGAAGCGATTCCTGGCCGGGCGGGAGTGCCGTCCCGTCGGCGAACATCTGGCGGTTCGACTCTGAATCCGCCCCGCTGCAATATTCCGGAAGACCGACAGGGCCCCGTTCGATCGTCGATCCCTTCGCCCGGTTTCGACGCGCCTACACGGTGCCGGGCGGAAAGGCAGCCTTCCTGCTGCCTGACGGGAGGCCACTGACGCAACACACCGCCATTTCGCTCGCACCATACGGCACCCACCTTATTCGCTGCGACAGAACAGCAGGAGTTTCGCATAAGGAAACTCCTGTTTTCATTTCGTAATCCGGCTCCGGCTCATCGAAGGAGAGCAGCCACACCCTCGCAGCCACACCTCGAGGCCTCCCGAAATGCTCCGCGCCCCGATCCGCCGAACGGCCGGCTTCCCGTTCAATGCAGTTTACAGATAGACGACTATCGAGATTTCGCCCCCGAACCGATACCGCACTCCGCGCCGAACGCACCGCCCCTGCAACACGTGCAGCAGGCTGCAAGCAGGCGACCATCCTACGCACTGCGTCGATTCATAAAGATAGGAGCC
>JAIEHQ010000181.1 GCA_029065825.1 Alistipes sp. | reverse complement strand
TTGTAGTAGCGCATCGAGCAGTCGCAGCCGGCGGCGGTCGGGGCGGAGAGGGTCAGCAGCCCGTCGGCTCCCACGCCGAAGTGGCGGTCGCAGAGCCGGGCGATCGTCTCCCGGGAGGGGGCGGTCCCTCCGTCGCGCAGTTCGATCAGGATGAAATCGTTGCCTGCGCCTTCGTATTTCGAAAATCGGATCTTCATCGTTCGGGTTCGGCACGTCCCTTGCTGCAGCGGTTTGCCTGCGCGACGGAAGCGTGCCGTAACGTGAGGCAAAAATACGAAACTTTCTAAAAGTTTTGTTATTTTTGTGCGATTTAGCCTAAAACCCGTTTCTATGAAGACTTCGCTCGCCGAACACCGGTCGATTCGCCGGTTTCGTCCGGATCCCATCCCTTCGGAGGTGCTCCATGACCTGCTGACGGCCGCTTCGCGTGCTTCGACATGCGGCAACATGCAACTCTACAGTCTCGTCGTTACCGAAGACGAGCAACTGCGCGAGGAGCTGGCGCCCTGTCACTTCAATCAGCCGATGGTGCGGCAGGCCCCCTGCGTGATTACCGTCTGCGCCGACATACACCGCTTCTCGCGCTGGTGCGAGCTGCGCGGTGCCGAACCCTGCTACGACAACTTCGCCTGGTTCCTCAACGCGGCCACCGATGCGCTGCTGGCGGCGCAGAACCTCTGCGTCGAGGCCGAGGCGCACGGGCTGGGTGTCTGCTACCTCGGGACGACGATCTACACGGCGGCCGACATCGTGCGCATTCTGGAACTGCCGTCGGGCGTGGTGCCCGTTACCACCGTCGTGGCGGGCTATCCCGACGAGTCGCCGGCGCTGACCGACCGGCTGCCGCTCGAGGCGGTCGTGCACCGTGGAAAGTACTGCGACTACACCCCCGAACGGATCGGGGAGCTGTGGGCCGAGCGGGAGGCCTCGGCCGAGACGCGGCGGCTGCTCGAGGAGAACGGGCTGCCCAACCTGGCACAGATCTTTACCCGCAACCGCTATCGTGCGGAGGACAACCTGGCCATCTCGCGCAGTTATTTCGACCTGTTGAAAAAGCAGGGCTTCTTCAATAACTGAAACGATCGGAGCGGAAGGCGTTGAAGCGGTTTTCGTACATACTCGCGTGCTTGGCGCTGCTCCTCGCGGCCGCGTCGTGCAGCGTCACGCGCAAGCTGCCCGAGGGCAGCTACCTGGTAAGCAAGGTGGTGGTCGAGGATGACCGCGAAGCCCCCAAGCGCGAGCGCATCTCCTCGTCGGAGCTGAAGCCTTTCGTGCGGCAGACCCCCAACAAGCGCTTTCTGGGGCTCAACTTCTACGTGTGGGTCTATGAGCTGGCCAACCCGGAGAAGACGAACTGGTGGAACAACTTCAAGCGCCGCATCGGCGAAGCGCCCGAGCTGCTCGACATGTCGCTCACGCAGCAGTCGGCGCGCAACCTGAAGACCTACATGGACTACCGGGGCTTCTTCTCCTCGGAGGTCTCCTACCGGGTCGATACCCTCTCGCGCCGCAAGCGGGCGACGATCACCTACCGCACGGTGCAGGGGCGGCCCTACCGCATCGACAGGATCTCCTACGACTTCCGCGACCGCTTCCTGCAGCAGATCGTCCTGCCCGACACGGTCCGTTCGCTGCTGCATTCGGGCGAGATATTCGATATGGACGTACTCGACCGCGAGCGGCAGCGCATTACCGCCTACCTCAAGCAGCGGGGTTATTACGATTTCACGGTCAATAACATCGAATATCTGGCCGATACGCTCGACGGCGACTACAAGGTCGATCTGACGCTGATCGTCAAGCAGCACCTGGCCGGATACGACGAGCAGGGCGACCCGATCCGCCGCAACAACACGGTCTATCGCATCGACCGCATCAACATCTTTCCCAACTACGACCCCGCGGCGGCTATCGACCCGGACTACCGGCGCGATCTCGATACGGTCTATTACCGGGGTCTTAACGTCGTCTATCGGCGCGAGGCGAAACACCCCAACATCCGGCCCGCCGTGCTGCGGCAGATCGTGCCGATCTATCCCAACTACGTCTATAACGTCAATCGGGTGGATCAGACCTACAACCAGATCATGTCGATGGGCTACTTCAAGAGCGCCAGCGTCTCCTTCCGCGAGTCGGCCGACTCGGCGGCGATACAGAACTACGTGACCTTCGTGGGCGAGGGGCGCTCGGCCGACTCGGTGCAGCGCGCCCGCGAGGGGTACCTTCAGTGCGATATCCAGTGCATTCCGGCGCTGAAGCAGAGCTACAAGGTCGAGCTGGAGGGGAGTACCACATCGAGCTTCTACGGCCTGCGGGCCACCGTCGGTTACCAGAACCGCAATATCTTCCGGGGTGCCGAAGCCTTCGACGTGTCGTTCTCGGCCGGTTACGAATACTACATGAAGACCGCCAACGCCCGCAAGCGGCGGGCCACCGAGTTCGGCTTTTCGGCGGGCCTGCAGTTCCCGCGCTTCATGCTGCCCTTCCGCACGCAGCGGTGGCAGTCGATCCAGATGCCCCGCACCCGGCTGGAGTTCGGCATCAACTTCCAGGACCGGCCCTACTACCGGCGCACGCTTTCGAGCCTCGCGTGGACCTATTCGTGGAACGACTCCCGCTATTCGAGCTACTCGCTGCGGCCGATCGACATCAACGTCGTCGATATGGGATACGTCGATCAGCGCTTTCTGGAGAGTCTCCAGAACAAGTACCTGCGCAACAGCTACGAGCCGCAGTTCATCTCGGGCCTCTCGTTCGGCTACGTCTATAACAACCAGCGCAAGCACCTGGGCGGCAACGCCACCCTGCTGCGGTTCAATTTCGAGACGGCGGGCAACCTGATCGACGGTCTGGCGCACCTCTTCTCGCGCCCCGTCGCCGGGCAGGATTATTACCACATCTTCGGGCTGCGCTATTCGCAATATTTCCGTACGGACATCAGCGTGAGCCGGAAGATCATGCTCGGAAGGGTGGCGGCCGTCGTCGGACGGCTGTACGGCGGCTTCGGCATGGCCTATGCCAACTCCGATGCCATTCCCTTCGACCGCATGTTCTATGCGGGCGGTGCCAACAGCATGCGCGGCTGGTCGCCCCGCACCCTGGGTCCGGGTTCGGTGCCCGAAGCCGACGACACCTATCCGGCGCAGCTGGGCGACATGAAGCTGGAGGCCAATCTGGAGTTCCGCTTCCCGATCTGGAACATGTTCCACGGCGCGCTCTTCGCCGACGTGGGCAACATCTGGTTCGCCGACCGCCATGTGGCGCCGGCACCCGAAGCGGTCTTCCGTTTCGACCGTTTTTACAAACAGCTGGGATTCGATGCGGGCATCGGCCTGCGGCTCGACATCAAGTTCGCCGTGCTCCGTCTGGACTGGGGCATTCAGCTCCACAACCCCAACGCACCCTCCGGCGAGCGGTGGATCCACAGCTTCCGCTGGAAGAATACGGCCCTCAATTTCGGTGTGGGTTATCCTTTCTGATCCGGACGGGGCATCATGATCCCGTATCTGCGCCGGCACCCGCAGCGCACCGTCGGTAAGCAGTCCGAATCTGTTCAGGCAGGCTCTTGAAGTTTTTCTATGCCCGGCCGCAAAGGTCTCGCACGGATCGGAGAATCCCCTTTTTCCTGCCCGGAAGCGGGCGTTCCGTTATTGCGCAGCCGTATCCGTTTCCAGCAATCGTGTCCCCCATTCGCACATCTGAAAAATGACCGGCAGGATGGACTGTCCCAGTTCGGTCAGTCCGTATTCGACTCTTGGCGGCACGACGGGAAACACCTCCCGTTTTACGATGCCGTCCTTCTCCAGATCGCGGGCTGTCTGGGTAAACATCTTGTTGGATATTCCCGGCATTCTGCGCTGCAGGTCGGAAGAGCGGAGCGCCCCGTCCTTGAGCATGTATATCATCATCGTTTTCCATTTGCCTCCGATGAGACTCAGCGTCAGGTCGAGCGTGCAGAAATATTCTTTCCCTTTGAAATTTATTCTCTGATTATTGTTTTGGCAATCCATAAAATACTTATTCGGGTTACTATATAACTTTTTGGTGCGTACTTGTAAAAATAAGAAAAATACGGTT
Source organism: Alistipes sp. (assembly GCA_029065825.1). Taxonomy (GTDB): domain Bacteria; phylum Bacteroidota; class Bacteroidia; order Bacteroidales; family Rikenellaceae; genus Alistipes. Next base: position 4,837 of record JAIEHQ010000181.1, on the reverse strand, counting down.
GTTTTGCCCGAAATTTTCAACGATATGAAGACGATGATCATTAACGGAAGTCCCCGCAGGGAGGGGAATACCGCACGAATGTGCAGGGCATTTGCCGAAGGGGTCAGGAGCCGGAGAAGCGATGCCTCGATCGAAATCGTAAATCTGTACGATTATGACTTCAAGGGGTGCCGCAGCTGCTTCGCCTGCAAGCTGAAAGGTGCGGCGACCTATGGAAAATGCGCCGTGAGGGATGCGATCGCCCCTGTATTGGAGAAGGCGCTGGAAGCCGATATTCTGGTACTGGCATCGCCGGTCTATCTGATGGATGTGACGGGTGTTTACAAATCTTTTCTCGAAAGACTTCTTTTTCCGAAGGCCTCCTACGAGGCGGGCTACAGGTCGCTTGCGGCCAACAGGATGCAGGTTGCGACCATTTACACGATGAATGTTCCGAAAGAGATGGCTCCCGAGCGGGTGCTTGAGAGTTCCGAGTATTTTATCGGTCACGTGCTTCGCGAACCGCGCAGGATATGCGCATACGACACCTATCAGTTCGACGACTACTCCAGATATGAGGTGGAGGTGTTCGACGAATCCCGGAAACGGGTGCGTCGCGCCGAGGTTTTCCCTCTCGAGCTGGAGGAGGCCCGTGATTTGGGCCGGAGCATGGCTGTGGCGGCGGAAGCGTAGGGACCGGAGCCGATAAGAATGTCCGCGGAGTGCCGTTCGGCGCACTTCCGCGGATTTTCGTTTCGGATTGCCTGCGGGAAAGCCGGGAGGTCGTTCGGCCCGGACATGGAGAATCCCTACTCCAGTTTTTCGAGCAGCTCGCCGATGGTCGCGCAGCGCATGCTGCCGCCGGTGTCGTGCAGCAGGAAGGCATCGTCCGTGACTTCGACCAGCGGGCGGTCGTCGCCGGCCGGGGCGACGGGATCGATTCCCGTGCGGCGCAGTGCCTTGCAGGTCATCTCGCGGCGTTCGCCGCTGCCGGCGACGGCGATGCTTCGCACGGTGGGGCGGACGACCCGGAAGAGTCCGATGCGGCGGTCGAAGCGAATGCCGCGCCGCGAAAAGAAGCGTTCCATGCTGCCGTCGAGCGAAAGATCTTCGGGCGTGCCTACGGTCACTCCCCGTTCGCCCTCCATGAGCCAGATGCGGTCGGCGATCTGCAGTGCCAGCTCCAGGTCGTGGGTCGAGAGGAAGATCGTGCGGTCGGCCTCGCGCGTGAGGCGCAGCAGCAGCTGCATGATCTCGACCTTGCTGGGGTAGTCCAGAAAAGCGGTCGGCTCGTCGAGCAGGATGACCGGCGTCTGCTGTGCCAGTGCCTTGGCGATCATCACTTTCTGACGCTCTCCGTCGCTCAGCGTGTGGACCATCCGTCCCCGCAGCGAGGCGATGCCGACCCGGTCGATCGCCTCGTCGATCAGCCGCAGGTCTTCTCTTCCCAGTCCGCCCCAGAAGCCGGTGTAGGGGCTGCGTCCCATGCCGACCAGCTCCTCGACGGTCATGTTGTGGAGGTCGCACTTCTCGGTCAGCACCACTCCGAGCAGCCGGGCCAGCTCCGCCGTGCGGTATTGCCCGACCGGACGGTCGAAGATCCGCACCTCGCCGGCCAGCGGCGGCTGGAAGGCGGTCAGCGTGCGCAGCAGCGTCGATTTGCCTACGCCGTTGGCTCCGAGCAGGCAGGTAAGCTCGCCGCTGCGGATCGACGCGTCGAGTCCGCTTCCCACCTGCCGCGTTTTGCGGTGGGTGCGGTAGCCGATGCTCAGGTCGCGGATCTCGATGGTCGTTCGTTTCATTGTCTTGCCGTTATTCGTTGAGTTCCGTTTTTCTGCGGCGGAAGAGCACCCAGATGACCACCGGGGCACCGACCAGCGCCGTCACGGAATTGACGGGCAGCACCCCCTCGAATCCCGGCATGCGGGCGATCAGGTTGCAGGCCAGGGCCAGGGCCGCGCCGACCAGCAGCGAGGCGGGCATGAGGATCCGGTGGTCGGAGGTCGCGAAGATACCCCGGCAGAGATGCGGCACGGCCAGTCCGAGGAACATGATCGGGCCGCAGTAGGCTGTGACGACAGCCACCAGTACGCCCGACGAGGCGATGACCAGCAGCCGGGCTCGCTTGACGTTCAGACCCAGGTTGCGGGCGTAGCCGTCGCCCAGCAGCATCAGGTTCTGGGTCTTTATCAGCAGGAACGAGAGGGGGAGCAGCAGGACCATGAGGCTCACGAAGAGCGTCATCTGGTCGCCCGAGACGCGGGCGAAGCTGCCCAGTCCCCAGATCACGTAGGCGCGGATGTCCTCCTCGACGCTGAAGAACTTCAGCACCCCGATCACGGCATTGGCCACATAGCCGATCATTACGCCGATGATGAGCAGCGTGACGTTGCCGCGCACCTTCTGCGAGACATAGACGATGAGCGCCATGACCAGCATCGCGCCGACGATCGCCGCCAGCGAGAGGGCCACCTCGCCGGCGTAGCCCAGGCGGCTGAGGGCCGTGCCCCCGAGTCCCGAAAAGAGGATCGTGAAGGCTACGCCCAGGCTCGCTCCCGAGCTTACGCCCAGAATGGAGGGTCCGGCCAGCGGGTTGCGGAAGACGGTCTGCATCTGCAGTCCGCTGATCGAGAGTCCCGCGCCGGCGACCAGCGCCGTGAGGGTCTGCGGCACGCGCGACTTCCAGACGATGTTGCGCCAGATCTCCGATTCGCCGTCGCTGCCGAAAAGAATCGCCGCGACCGACCGCAGCGGAATGGAGACGGTGCCCAGCAGCAGGTTGGCCACTGCGAGTGCGGCGATCGTTGCGACGATGCCCAGCATGATCCATCCGGTTTTCCTGCGCATCTATTCTTCGAGTAATTCGTAATAGGTTCCTCCCTCCGTTTCGGGCAGCAGGTCGGGATGGAAGATCCGTATCAGGTCGGCCAGCACCGCCTCCGGTTCGGTCGGGGTGTTTTCGTAGAAGGGTTTTTCCCGCAGGTTGCAATAGACCACTCCCTGCTGCCTCCAGGCGCGGAAGTCGGCGTAGCGTTCGTCCTCGCGGCGCAGCGCCTCATAGGAGAAGCGGCCGTCGTAGCTGTTGAGGATCCGCCAGTAATCGGCTTCGGCCGCCTGGCTATAGACCTGTTCGAAGTCGAGGATGACACCTCCCGAGCGGGGATCGTCCTTGAGGAAGTAGTCGGCGCCCGCATCGCGGAAAAGCTCGGCCAGGAAGCTCCTGCCGCCCACCGCATACCAGTTGCCGCCCCGGAGTTCGCCGCTGAAGACGACGGGCCGCCGCTCCACATGCTCGGTCAGCGCGCGCAGGGCCTCGTAGCGGGTCTCGATCGAGTCGAACGTGCGCATGGCCCGCTCGCGGTCGCCCGTGAACAGCGCGACGAACTTGATCCATTCGGCCTGTCCGAGCGGGGTGGTCTCCTTGTATCCCAGGTGGGGTATGAGCGGGATGCCCGTCTCGCGCAGGGCATCGTAGCCGCCGCGCTTGTAGGGCGATATGAAGATCAGGTCGGGGGCGATGGAGAGAATCGCCTCGCTGTCGAAGTTGCCTTCGATGCCGATGCGGCGCGTCTGTCCGCGTGCGACCTGTCCGCGCATCGTTTCGTTGTGCAGGTGGCGCGAGCTGGCGATGCCCGCCACCCGGTCGCAGCGCCCCAGGCGGATGAAGCCCGAGAGCTGCAGCGAAGTCATGCAGACGATGCGTTCGACCGGCACCTCGACCCGTTCGTATCCGGCCGGGACGGCTGTCAGGCTGCCGCGCGGAACCAGCGCCAGGCGCGCCATCGGTTCTTTCCCGGCGATCTCCGGGTCGCGGATCTCGAGCAGCGTGCACTCTCCGCTCCGTGCGACGGAGAATCCCCGGGCGTGGCGGGGATGCAGCTCCCCGAGCAGCGAATCCGCTGCCGCGACGGTCGCGGGACGTGCGGTGTCGGCAGTCGCGGTGCGGCGGGGTCCGCAGGCGGCGATTCCGCAGACGAGCAGAAGAAATAGTGCCGGAGCGAAGAGTTTTCTCATTGGCATGATTCGTTATTCCGTTCGAAAAACGGTCAAAGATACGAAAAGTCGAGCGCAGAAGCAAGCGTCAGCTTGATTATGCCGAGACCGGAGTATCTAAGGCGGAGCCGAAGATGCGAAAAGCCGGGAGCGGAAGCAGGCGCAGGCTCGATTGTGCGGGATCCGGGCAGCCGGGGCGCAGGGCAAAGAGAGGCATTATTTTCAGACCCGCGATTTTTTTCGCAACTTTGCCGCACATATTGAATCATATACTCGTGCCTACGATGAACCATCCCGTCCGTATCCTTTCGCTCGGTCCCGGCGATCCCGAGCTTGTGACGCTCAAGACCCTCCGGCAGTTGCAGGAGTCCGCCCTCATTTATGTCCCGGCTACCAGGCAGCCTGCGACGGGCCGTCTGCTGTCGCGTGCCGCCTCGATTCTCGCCGCACTCGACATTCCCGGGGAGCGGATCCGCCCGTTCGAACTGCCGATGGAGCGGGGGAGGGAGCAGGCCCGCGAAGCCTACCGGAAGCTGAGCCGGGTCGTTCGCGAGGAGCAGTCGGCCGGCCGCCGGGTCGCCGTCGTCGCCGAGGGCGATGCGGGGCTTTACGCCTCGGTCCACTACGTCGGCGACCTGCTGTGCGAGGCGGGTGCGGAGGTGGCCTATACCCCCGGCATCCCGGCCTTCATCGCTTCGGCTGCGGCCGCCGGACTCCATCTGGTCAAGGGCGGAGAGTCGCTGCTGGTGCTCCCCTCGGTTGCGACGGCCGCCGAGCTGCTCGCCTCGGCCGGGGAGCATACGACGGTGGTGATGAAGCTCTCGCAGAGCCGCGAGGCGGTCCGCGAGGCGGTCGCCCGGGGCGG
>JAIEHQ010000180.1 GCA_029065825.1 Alistipes sp. | reverse complement strand
ATGCACGGCACCCTCCTCGCCCCCGAACAAAGCGGCGATGCGGTGGTGGTGCTGATCGCAGGATCGGGCCCGACGGACCGCAACGGCAACAGCGGCGGCGCGCTTACGACCAACAGCTACCTGCTGCTGGCCCGGGCGCTGGAGAACGAAGGCATAGCCTCGTTCCGCTACGACAAGCGGGGTGTCGGCGCCAGCCGCTTCGCCCGCCCGGAAGAGGTCCGGCAGGAGGAGCTGCGCTTCGAAGATTACATCGAGGATGCCGCCGCATGGATCGCCCCGCTTCGGGAACGAGGATTCGGCCGGATCATTCTGGCCGGCCACAGCGAAGGGGCCCTCATCGCCCTGGAGGTCGCGGCCCAGCGGCCCAACGAAGTGACGGCCGTCGTCTCGCTGGCCGGAGCCGGATACCCGATCGACGAAATCCTGCTGGCACAGCTCGGCCGCGAACTCATCTCCTTCAACCCGGGGCTGCTGCTGCGGACGCAGTCGATCCTGGCCGCCATCAAGGCGGGAAAAACCGTTACCGACATTCCGCCCCTGCTACAGCCGGTGTTCCCCGCCGCCGTACAGCCCTACCTGAGCTCGTGGATGCGTTACGATCCGCGCGAATCGGTCCGGCGCGTCAGCCAGCCGCTGCTGATCCTCAACGGCGACAACGACATACAGATCTCGGCCGACAACGCCGAAGCGCTCGCCGCGGCACAGCCCGCCGCCCGCAAGATCATCGTGGCGGGGATGACCCACCTGCTCAAAACGAGCGAGGAGACCGATCCCCAACAACAGAAGATCACGCACTACATGAATCCGTCAATCCCCATCTCGGAGGAGCTCGTCGGCCACCTGACAGAATTCGTGCGGGAGCTTTGACCCGCCGCGCCGGCAGAGCCGCCGTTCCGGTCCCGCCGACCGCCGGCAGCGAGTGCGACGGCCCGGAAATACGGGCCGTCGTCTTTTTGCACCCAGCCCCCTTCGCACGGCGCGTCCGGAACAGGGTACGGACGGTAATTCCGCCTCCCGCGGCACGACGCAAAGAGAGGCAATTCGGCCGCCGTTTTTGTTTTTTCCGGCAAAAGCACTAATTTTGTGGTTCGCAGGAACTTTTTCCGACGCATTCAAGAATCTCAAAAATACGACACCGATGGAACAACCCAAACCCACTCAATCGTTGCCCGAAAACGCCTACCGCGAACTCAAGCCGGGCGAACGCTACACCCCGATCATGCCCGACTCGGCGACTCCGGCCGAAGTGACCCCCTATTCGGTCACGATGGGACTGCTGATGGCCATTCTCTTCTCGGCGGCGGCAGCCTACCTGGGCCTGCGCATCGGCCAGGTCTTCGAAGCCGCCATTCCGATCGCGATCATCGCCGTCGGTGTCGGCAACGTGATGGGCAAGAAGAACATGCTCGGACAGAACGTCATCATCCAATCGATCGGCGCCTCGTCCGGCGTGATCGTCGCCGGCGCGATCTTCACGCTCCCGGCGCTCTACATCCTGGGGCTGGAGGCGGCCTTCTACAAGATCTTCCTCTCGTCGCTCTTCGGCGGCATCCTGGGCATCGTGCTGCTCGTCCCCTTCCGCAAATATTTCGTCAAGGAGATGCACGGCAAATACCCCTTCCCCGAGGCTACCGCGACCACCGAAGTGCTCGTCTCGGGCGAGAAGGGCGGCAACCAGGCCAAACTGCTGGCCATCGCCGGTCTGGTGGGCGGCCTCTACAACTTCATCGCCGGCACGTTCGGACTCTGGACCGAGGAGATCTCGACCCGCATGACAGCCTGGGGCACCCTCTGCGCCAATAAATTCAAGGTGCTGCTCGAAGTCAATACCAACGCCGCGGTACTCGGTCTGGGCTACATCATCGGACTGAAGTATTCGGCCATCATCACTGCCGGCTCGTTCCTCGTCTGGCTGCTGGTGGTGCCCCTGGTCGGCTCCACCCCCTCCGGCGCGGAACTTTCGCCCGAAGAGCTTTTCCAGGCCTTCGGCCGGCCGCTCGGCATCGGCGGCATCGCGATGGCCGGCCTGATCGGCATCATCCGTCAGGGCGGCATCATCCGTCAGGCGCTGGGACTCGCCGTGAGCGAGTTCTCCGGCAAGAAAAAGACCGAGGCGAAAACGGAGCGCACGCAGCGCGACATCTCCATGCGGCTGATCCTCACGACGCTGATCGCGACGCTCACGGCCACCTTCTTCTTCTTCCAGTTCGGCATGCTGCACAACTGGGGCCAGACGGTGGTGGCGCTGCTCATCGTCTTCGTCATCGCCTTCCTCTTCACCACCGTCGCGGCCAACGCCATCGCCATCGTCGGCTCGAACCCCGTTTCGGGCATGACGCTCATGACGCTCATCCTCGCCTCGCTGGTGCTGGTCAGCGTCGGACTGAACGGCACGGCCGGCATGACCGCCGCACTGATCATCGGCGGCGTAGTCTGCACGGCCCTCTCGACGGCCGGCGGCTTCATCACCGACCTGAAAATCGGCTACTGGATCGGCACCACGCCCCGTAAGCAGGAGGCGTGGAAGTTCCTCGGCATCTTCGTCTCGGCCGCCACGGTCGCCGGCGTGATGATGATCCTCAACAAGACCTACGGATTCGGCGAGGGCAGCCTGCTGGTGGCCCCCCAGGCCAACGCGATGGCCGCCGTGATCCAGCCCCTCATGCAGGGCGGCTCGGCCCCCTGGCTGCTCTACTTCTGCGGCGCGGTGCTCGCACTCGTGCTCACGGCCATCGGCGTGCCGGCACTCCCCTTCGCGCTGGGTATGTTCATCCCGCTGCAGCTCAACCTGCCGCTGCTCGTCGGCGGTCTGGTCGCCTGGTTCGTCGCGACCCGCTCGAAAGATCAGGCGCTCAACAAGGCCCGCACCAACCAGGGCACGCTCATCGCCTCGGGCTTCATCGCCGGCGGCGCGCTGATGGGCGTGGTCAGCGCGATCCTCAACTTCGCCGGCATCGACTGGCTGATCGAGGGATGGCACGGCAGCAACGCCGCCACCTGGCTGGCACTGGCGATGTATATAGCCATCATCGTCTATTTCATCCTCCACTCGCTGCGTGCCAAACGCGAGGAGGAGTAATCTTCGAACAACGAACAAAAAAACCGAAAATAAAAAACTACAGACTATGGAACTCAAGGAACGATTCCTCCAATACGTCTCGTTCGACACGCGGAGCGACGAGAACAGCGAAACTTTTCCCTCGACCGACAAGCAGCTGGTGCTGCTTCGCCACCTGGTCGAGGAGATGAAGGCCCTCGGGCTGACCGAAGTGTCGATCGACGAACACGGATACGCGATGGGTACGATCCCCGCGACGCCGGGCTGCGAACAGGCTCCCGTAATCGGCTTCATCGCCCACGTCGATACGGCGCCCGACATGAGCGGCGCGAACGTGCGGCCTCAGGTGCTGGAGAACTACGGCGGCGGCGACATTCGCCTGAACGACCAATATACGATGCGGGTCGAGGAGTTCCCCGAACTGAGCTTCTTCAAGGGCCACACGCTCATCCACACCGACGGCACGACCCTGCTGGGAGCCGACGACAAGGCGGGCGTGGCGGAGATCATGACCGCAGCGGAATACCTGCTCGCCCACCCCGAGATCGAGCACGGCAAGATCCGCATCGGCTTCACGCCCGACGAGGAGATCGGCCGGGGCGTCGATTTCTTCGACGTGAAAGCTTTCGGTGCCGACTTCGCCTACACGATGGACGGCGGCTTCGAGGGCGAGCTCGAATACGAGAACTTCAACGCCGCGAGCGCCAAGATCGAGATTCAGGGACGCAACGTTCACCCCGGCTACGCCAAGGACAAGATGATCAACGCCCTGCAGGTGGCCTGCGAACTTAACGCGCTGCTGCCCGCCTGGGAGCGGCCCGAGCACACGGCGGGATACGAGGGATTCTACCACTGCGTGGGAATCAGCGGCGCAGTCGAGCAGGCGCAGATCTCCTACATCATCCGCGACCACGACGCACGCAAGTTCGAGGAGCGCAAGACCTTCATGCAGGCCTGCGTCGATCTGCTCGCACGCAAGTACGGCGAGGGTGTCGTGCAGCTCACGCTCAAGGATTCGTACTACAACATGCGCAAGATGGTCGAACCGCATCCGCAGGTAATCGACAAGGCGGTCGAGGCGATGCGGATGGCCGACGTGAAGCCGCTGATCAAACCCATCCGGGGCGGCACGGACGGCGCACGCCTCTCGTTCATGGGACTCCCCTGCCCCAACATCTTCACGGGCGGCATGAACTTCCACGGACGTTTCGAGTACTGCTCGCTCACGACCATGCGCAAAGCCATGCAGGTCATCCTGAACCTGGCACAACTCTGGACGAAATAAGGCGAGACGACGATGAACAAATTCGGTTTTCTCAAGGTAGCGGCGGCGATCCCCCACGTGCGGGTCGCCGACTGCGACTACAACGCCCGCCGCATCGCCGAGCTGATCCGCAAGGGTGCCGACAGGGGTGCCAGCATCATCCTTTTCCCCGAACTCTCGATCACCTCCTACACCTGCGGCGACCTGATCCTGCAGCCGCTGCTGCTGCAGGCCGCCGAGCAGGGGCTGGGCTACATCCTCGAACAGACGCGCGACCTCCCGATCGTCGGCATCGTCGGCATGCCCGTATCGTTCGGCAACGCGCTCTACAACTGCGCGGTGGTCTTCGCCCAGGGACGGATCCAGGGCGTGGTTCCCAAGACCTACATCCCCAACTACGCCGAGTTCTACGAGGCGCGCAGCTTCCTCTCGGGCGAAGAGATCGGCTTCGAGACCATCCGCCTGTGCGGCCAGGACACCGACCTGGGACACAACATCCTCTTCAGCCTCAACGGCGTGAAGTTCGGAGTTGAGATCTGCGAGGACATGTGGGTGCCGGCCGCCCCGTCGCTCCACCAGGCCGTCGATGGCGCACAGATCCTCTTCAACCTCTCGGCCTCGCCCGAGGTAATCGGCAAGCACAACTACCTGCTCACGCTGGTCAAGTCGCAGTCGGCACGCACGCAGTCGGCCTACGTCTATTGCTCGGCCGGCTTCGGCGAATCTTCGACCGACCTGGTCTTCGCCGGAAACGGACTGATCGTCGAGAGCGGCAAGATGCTCCAGCGCAGCGAGCGCTTCTGCACCGAAGAGCAGCTCATCGTGGCCGACATCGACACCGAGTGTCTGGTCACCTCGCGCCGCCGCACGACCACCTTCTCCCCCCACCGGCCGGCCGAACGGATCATCGTGGAGATCTCGCTCCCCGAGAATCCGGCCGACACGACCTTCGACCGCACCGTCGCGCCCCACCCCTTCCTGCCGGCTACGGCCGAAGAGCGGGAGGACAGCTGCCGCGAGATCATCAACATCCAGACCGCAGGCCTGCTCCAGCGGCTGCACCACACGGGATGCAAGCGCGCGGTGCTCGGCATCTCGGGCGGACTCGACTCGACCCTGGCGCTGCTGGTCGCCGTGCGCACGTTCGACCGTCTGGGGCTGGACCGCAAGGGGATCATCGGCATCACGATGCCCGGCTTCGGCACGAGCGAACGCACCCACCGCAACTCGCTGGCGCTGATGGAGCGTCTGGGCGTTACGGCACGTGAAATACCCATCCGCGAGGCGTGCCGCCAGCACTTCGCCGACATCGGACTGGATCCCGAGGCCCGCACGACCGCCTACGAAAACGCACAGGCCCGCGAGCGGACGCAGATCCTGATGGATGTCGCCAACATGGAGCAGGGCCTCGTGCTCGGCACGGGCGACCTGAGCGAGCTGGCGCTGGGCTGGGCCACCTACAACGGCGATCACATGTCCATGTACAACATCAACGCCTCGCTGCCCAAAACCCTCATCCGGGAGCTGCTGGGCTGGATGGCCGAGCAGTGCGACGACGCGGCGACCGGCGAGATCCTGCGCGACGTGGTCGCCACGCCGATCAGCCCCGAGCTGCTGCCCGGAAAAGCGGGCGACGAGACCGCCATGCAGTGCACCGAAGAGATCGTCGGTCCCTACGAGCTGCACGACTTCTTCCTCTACCACTTCCTCCAAAACGGCTACATGCCCGAGAAGATCCTCTTCCTGGCGGGCAAGGCGTTCGACGGCCGCTACGACCGGGCGACGATCCTGCGCTGGATGCGGGTGTTCTTCCAGCGCTTCTTCGCCCAGCAGTTCAAACGCTCCTCGATGCCCGACGGCCCGAAGGTCGGCGTGGTGTCGCTCTCGCCCCGCGGCGACTGGCGCATGCCCTCCGATGCCGATGCGGGACTCTGGCTGCGGGAGATCGACCGGCTGATCAACGAATAACGCAAAATCCGATCAGACATGAAAAAGACACTGCTCATACTGACCCTGCTGCTCGCCGGCACCGCCCCGCTCCGGGCGCAAGACTGGAAAGAGGCGCTCTCGAAAGTCGCCACCGCAGCGGCCGACAAAGCCACCGGCGGCAAGCTGACCCAGCTGGCCGTCGTCGGAACGTGGGAATACTCCGGTCCGGGCATCAGGCTCGAAAGCGACGACACGCTGAGCGAGCTGGGCGGCACGGCCCTCTCGTCGGGCATCGAAAAGAAGCTCGAGCCGGTCTATACGACCATCGGGATCAAACCCGGAGCCTGCCGCTTTACTTTCGGCAAGGAGGGCGACTTCCAGGCTCTGCTGGGTTCCCGGACACTGGAGGGAACCTACGAGTTCGATGCCGCCACGCATGTGATGACCCTCCATCTGAACAAGGCCGTCGGCAAGCTCGGCACGCTCAACGGGCACGCCTACCTGAGCGGCGGGCAAATGCAGCTGGTATTCCCGAGCGCGAAACTTCTGGAGCTGGTCTCGGGCCTCGGCGCGAAGGTATCCTCGCTGCGCAGCCTGACCTCGGCGCTCGACAAATACAAGAGCATCGCCATCGGTTTCAACTTCTCCAAATAACGAGGCACCATGAAACGCATCCCGGCCCTCGCGCTGCTGTTCGCAGCCACGCTTTTCCTTAGCCCCGCATCTGCCCAGTCGTGGGG
>JAIEHQ010000018.1 GCA_029065825.1 Alistipes sp. | reverse complement strand
AAAACTGTATTTCGTCGGCAGCGTCTTATGTGTATAAGAGACAGGCGTAAAATTTTGTTTTGTCCGAAAAAATTCCTAAAATTGAATCGGTCAAACTAAAAAACGACTTTGATTATGATTATCGGAATTCCCAAAGAGATTAAAAACAACGAGAATCGAGTGGCGCTGACCCCTGCCGGAGCGCAGGAGCTTACCAAGAGAGGCCATCGGGTTTATGTTCAGGCTTCGGCCGGTGCGAACAGCGGATTTCCGGACGAGGCTTATGTCGCGGCCGGTGCCGAACTGCTTCCTACCATCGAAGAGGTCTATGCCCGAGCGGAGATGATCATCAAAGTCAAGGAGCCGATCGCCCCCGAATACAAGCTCGTCCGTCCCGGACAGCTGCTCTTTACCTATTTCCACTTCGCCAGCAGCGAACCGCTGACCCGTGCGATGATCGAGAGCGGGGCGATCTGCTGCGCCTACGAGACCGTAGAGCGTCCGGACCGTTCGCTGCCGCTGCTGGTGCCCATGTCGGAGGTGGCCGGCCGTATGGCCACGCAGGAGGGTGCCTACTATCTGGAGCGCCCCCGGGGCGGCAAGGGCAAGCTGCTGGGCGGCGTCCCGGGCGTGAAACCCGCACGCGTGCTGGTAATCGGTGCCGGTGTGGTCGGAACCGCAGCGGCACGCATGGCGGCCGGTGCCGGTGCCGACGTGACGATCTGCGACATTTCGCTCAAACGCCTGGCCTACCTGGCCGACGTGATGCCGAGCAACGTCAAGACGCTCATGTCGTCGGAATACAACATCCGCGAGGAGCTGCGCACGGCCGATCTGGTCATCGGCTCGGTTCTGATCCCCGGTGCGAAGGCCCCGAAGCTCGTTACCTGCGACATGCTGCGCGAGATGCAGCCGGGCACGGTGCTGGTCGATGTGGCCATCGATCAGGGCGGATGCTTCGAGTCGTCGCATCCCACGACCCACGAGGAGCCGGTGTACCACGTGGACGGCATTCTGCACTATTGCGTGGCCAACATTCCGGGAGCCGTGCCCTACACCTCGACGCTGGCGCTGACCAATGCGACCCTTCCCTATGCCCTTCAGCTCGCCGACAAGGGTTGGCGGCAGGCGTGCCGGGAGAACCGCGAGTTGGCGCTCGGTCTCAACGTGGTCGAGGGCAAGGTGGTCTATCGTCCGGTCGCCGAAGCCTGGGGGCTTCCTTACGAGCCGATCGAGCTGTAACCGATTCTTACGGATTCGAGATAGTCCCCGCCCCGCCGGAATGTTCCGGCGGGGCGGGGTTGCGTTGCGCCGTCTTGTCCGGAGCCGGGGCGGCGGTGCGCGGCAGGGTAGTCCCTTTCCGCTCCGGCAGCGAGTTGTAAATAACCGCCGGAAGCGTTATCTTTGTCCGGATTAAGGATATTTTCGTGTCATGAAGTGGATCATACTCGCCGCACTGATGCTCTGCATCGTTGCGGACTGTCTGGTGTATCGGCGGCGGATCGCCCGCTGCGCTCCGGCGTTGCGCCGGGGATTTCTCGTCTGGATGGCGGCATCCTACCTGCTGCCCGTCGCACAGGTGCTTCTTCTGCTGCTGGCACCCGACAATCCGACTCCGCTGATGCATGTTGCACAGTGGATTACCTTCATTTGGCTACTGTTGCTGGCCGGTCGCTTCTGTTATTACTTCGGCTGGTGCTTCGAGAGGCGGCGTTCCTTCAGCCGCATCGGCATGCTGCTGGTCGCCGGCTGTGTCGCGCTGTTCCTCTGGGGAACGGTCCGGGGGCGCAGGATGCTGGTGGTGAACCGGGTCGAGATTCGCTCGGCACGTCTTCCCGAATCTTTCGACGGCTTCCGTGTGGTGCAGTTCTCCGACCTGCATGTCGGCACGCTGCTTCGTCCGCTGGAGGAGATCGAGCGTCTGGTCGGCGAGATCAATGGACTGCATCCCGATCTGGTCGTTTTCAGCGGCGATCTGGTCAATGTCCGGGCGACGGAGCTTACACCCGAGGTGCGCGCGCTGCTCGGAGCCATCGAAGCTCCCTGCGGCGTGATCTCGACCATCGGCAACCACGACGTGGGACTTTACATCAGCGACATGACGGCTTTGTCTCCGGAGGAGAACACCCGGATGCTGCTCGCCCTCCAGCGAGAAATGGGGTGGCGGGTGCTGGACGACGAGACCTGCTACCTGCGCCGCGGCGGCGACTCCATCTCCGTAACGGGCATTTCGTTCGACCCTGCGCTGCTCGACTTCCGCCACTCCTTCCGTCTGTCCGGCTATTCGCTCGAGAAGCCTTTCCGAGGTGTGCCGCGCGAAAAGTTCAATCTGACGGTCGCCCATCTGCCCCAGCTGTGGCCCGACATCACGGAACTCGGCTACGGCGACCTGACCCTTTCGGGCCACGTGCACAGCATGCAGATAAAATGGCGGCTCTTCGGCCGCCGGTTCTCGCCCGCCAGACTGCTTTACGACCGTTGGAGCGGACGTTACGACGATGAGTCCGAACGGACGCTCTACATCAACGACGGCATCGGATATGTCGGGTTTCCGATGCGTCTGGGTGCTTATCCCGAAATCACGTTATTTATTTTGAGAAGAAAATGAGAGTAATCGTATCCGTCGCCCTGTCGGCCGACGGCTGTCTGGATGACTGCACTTCCCGCAGACTGATGCTTTCCACCCCGGAGGACTGGGCCGAGGTTCATCGTCTGCGTGCCGGGTGCGATGCCATACTCGTAGGTGCCGAGACCGTGCGGCGGGACAATCCCTCGCTGCTCACGAGCGACGAGGCGCTGTGTCGTCTGCGCCTCGGACAGGGGCTGGGGGCCAATCCCCTGAAGGTAACCCTGAGCCGTTCGTGCCGCCTTCCGGCCGATTCCCGCTTTTTCGGCGGCGATGCGGAGAAGATCGTTTTCACGCAGGGCGAAGCCTCGGAGGCGTTGCGGTCGGTTGCTACGGTTATCCGCTCGGACGAGGAGATCTCCGCTGCGCTGATCGTGACCGAGCTTGAAAAGCGCGGCGTGAAGCGCCTGCTCGTCGAGGGCGGGGCGCAGGTGCTTCGCATGTTCTTCGCCGAAAATATGGTCGATGAGTTCCGGCTGGCGGTAAATCCTGCGGTGCGTGTGGACGATCCCCGCGCTCCGCGTCCGGAGATAGGGGAGGAGTACCTCCGTTGTCCGTGCACCAGGAGCGATGCCGGCGGCATGCAGGTCGCCGCCTATACGCTGCGCGAGGAGCGCGGCGAGGAGGATCTGCACTGGCTGCGCGTCGCGGTCGATGAGAGCCGGCGGTGCGTGCCTTGCGCGACCTCCTATTGCGTCGGCGCGGTGGTCGTTACCGAAGACGGACGCGCATTCCGGGGATATACCCACGAAACCTCGGCGACCGGCCACGCCGAGCAGGAGGCCGTGCGCAAAGCGCTCGCCGCCGGTGCCGAACTGCGCGGAGCGACGATCTATTCGTCGATGGAACCCTGCTCGACACGCAAGAGCGAACCGGAAAGCTGCTCGGAACTGATCCTTCGGCACGGATTTCGCCGTGCGGTTTTCGTGGTCTATGAACCCGACTGCTTCGTCTGCTGCCGCGGGGCGCTCAACCTGCGTCGCGGAGGGGTGGAGGTGCGGGCCGACGACCGGCTGGCGGTGGAGGTCCGGGCGATCAACGGGCATCTCGGCCATTGAGCGGCTGTCTATTTTGATCCGTTTAAGACCCAATATTGGTCGAAAACACCACAAGTAATCCATGTTCGGAGAATAAATACTAATTTCGCATTCGAATCGGAGATATTTTTCACTTTTTTATGAAAAGAACCATCGTCACACTCATTGCATTGCTGGGCACCGTCGCCGTTGGCGCCCAGGAGCAGACACCCCGCATCCTGTCGCTGGACCAGGCGCTGGAATTGACCCTTGCGGACAATCCGACGATCCGGGCCTCCCGCCACGAGGAGCAGGCGGCCCGACAGGAACGGCGCGCGGCCATCGGATTGCGCATGCCGCAGATCAGCGTGGGAGGTGCCTACACCTACATGGGAAAGGATATAGGTTTCGATCTCAACCACCTGAAGGCTCCGGTGGGCGATCTGACCCAGGGACTCATCCAGAGCGGGCTGTTGCCCGGCGAACTGCTTCCTCAGTTGCAGCAACTGCTCGCGCCGGTAATGGGGGCCGACTGGTTCCTGACTCTTCAGGACCGCAGTCTGGGATTCGTCGGCGGACAGGTCACTCTGCCGATCTGGCTGGGCGGCAAGATCAATGCGGCCAACCGTGCGGCGAAGATCAACGAGGCGGCCGCGGCCGCCGGGGGAGAGCAGAGCCGCAATGCGCTCGTATCCGAACTGGTGGAGCGTTATTACGGTCTGGCCCTGGCCCGTCAGGTAGTGGCGGTACGCGAACAGGTGGTGGCGGGCGTACGGGAACATCTCGACGATGCCATCGCCCTCGAGGAGAATGGCATGATTCCCCACAGCGAACGTCTTTACGTGGAGTTCAAGATGGCCGAAGCGGAGCGCGAGCTGGCCAACGCACGGCTGCAGGCCGAGACCATAGCCAATGCGCTCAACAATACGCTCGGCACGACGGATGCGGCGATCGAACCGGCCACCGCGATGTTCGTCCTCACGGCGGTCGAGGATGCGTCCTACTACAAGGAGCTGGCTGCCGCCCGCAACCCGCTGCTCGAGCAGGTATCGCTCAAGCGCCGGCTGGCCCAGGAGGGTGTCCGGCTGCAGCGTGCGGCGTTCTTTCCGCAGGTGGCGGCTATGGGCGGTGCCTCGTTCTACAACTACCAGGTCACGAAGGCGCTTCCGCGCTGGGCCGTCGGCGTGGGGGTAAACTTCAAGATTTTCGACGGTCTGAACCGCGAATACAAGTACTCGGCCGCCAAGCAGACGGTCAAGCGAGTGGAGGCGCTCGAACAGAAGGCGGGAGCCGACATTGCGGTGCTGATCGACAAACTCTACAACCAGATGGACAACTGGGCCAATCAGCTGGCCTCGATCGATGCGTCGCTCGCCTTCGCCGAGGAGTACCTCAAAGCCAAGAATGCCGCCTTTCTCGAGGGCATGAGTTCTTCGGCCGACCTGGTGGATGCGGAGCTTAATCTGGCCAAGGTGCGTACCGAGCGGATGCAGGCCGCCTTCAATTACGATGTGGCGCTGGCCCGGCTGCTCGAAGCCGCCGGCGTGAGCGACGAGTTCGTCTCTTACCTGCATCGCGCCGATGCCCGTCCCATCCATTTCGATAAATGATAAAAGAAAAGACAATATGAAAAAAAGTACCATCATTACCGTCCTTCTGCTTGCGGCCATTGTCATCGCAGGCGTCATCTTCATCAGCTGGTATCTGCGCAAGACAACTCCCTATTACCTCCAGGGTACGGTCGAGTGCACGGTCTATAAGGCCTCGTCGAAAGTTCCCGGCCGCATCGAGGAGATGAAGGTCGAGCAGGGACAGCATGTGACCAAGGGCGAGCTGCTCTATACGCTCTCCACCCCCGAACTGAATGCCAAGCTGCAGCAGGCCGAAGCCGTAAAGAGCGCAGCCTCGGCGATGGACCGCAAGGCCGAGACGGGAGCCCGCAGCCAACAGAAGGAGGCGGCGCTCAACCTCTGGGAGAAGGCGCAGGCCGGCTTGCTGCTGGCCCGGAAAACATACGACCGGGTAAACAACCTGTACGAGCAGGGAGTGGTTCCCGCTCAGAAGCTGGACGAGGCCAAGGCCAACCTCGAAGCGATGGAGGCGACCGAACGGGCCGCCAAGGCTCAGTACGAACTGGTCTTCGACGGTGCGAGCAAGGAGGAGAAGGCCGCTGCCGCCGCGCAGGTGCGTCAGGCGGAGGGCGCCGTTTCGGAGGTGGAGTCCTACCTGGCCGACGCGATGGTCTATTCGCCTGTCTTGTTCGAGTTGGCGACGATCGTGTCCGAATCTGTCGAGCTGGTCGGCAGCGGCTATCCGGTGG
>JAIEHQ010000179.1 GCA_029065825.1 Alistipes sp. | reverse complement strand
GTTGCCTATAGTCGAAAATGAATAAACCGCATTGAAAAGGTTGTATTTGCGCGCATAAGCAAGACAGGCTTCTGCCGCTTCTGTGGCATAACCTTTGTCCCAATGCTCCCTCGCAAGCCTCCAGCCAATTTCAATGCCGGGGGAAAATTCCGCATCAAAATCAAAACGATGGAATCCGACATAACCGATAAAGCTGCCGCTATCTTTTATTTCCACGGCATAAAGTCCGTAACCATAAGCGTTATGTTCGGCCACTATGCGATTGTAGAGCTGCTCCGTTTCTTCCAAAGAAAGGCATTTGGGCAGATACTCCATAACCTCCTCGTCCTTATTAATTTCAGAGAATGGAAGTATGTCATCCTCTCGCCAAGGACGCAAAATGAGTCTGTTAGTCTCGATCATATCGAAAATAGGGTTATGCCCTCAGAGAGGAATAGTGTCGGAATGAATTCCACGATTCGGTAATCGGCAATGCCGTTGAGGTGGAATGGATCTTTTGCAATGATGGACACGACCGCTTCACGGTTGTCGGCTTTCATCATGATCGCCACCGATACGGGAAGTCTGCGGACCGGATTCGATGAATTCGCCTGCGGCACAGTGCTCGGCAAGACAGTCGCGATGCGTTGCAAGGAATCTTATCAACCTCGCTCGACGGTTTCTTATAATGTAAGTATCGTGATAAACATAATGGTTCAATTTTTCCAGCGCTTGAGATTGGGAAAGAACAGGCGCATCTGCTCCTTCATCTGCTCGACCGTGAGATTCTGCCCTGAGTTCCTGTTTATCTCGTCGGTAAACTGAGCGCAGTGGTCGATCATCTGCTCCATGGTCATATCTTGCGTGAACTTGCCGTCCTTGTAGCAGTAGATGCAGTAATCTTCATTGGGTGCGCCATCGGCATTCGTGCCGAGGATTTCGTTCGTGAGCGGCATTCCGCAGCTCTGACAGAATTTCATTTCCATTGTTATTTTTCTTTTTTGCGCATCAGTCCGATAGGGTTTGCCGATATGCAGAAGCGTGGGCTACCGACAATGGGATGATCTATTTCCGGAAGATGAAATAGACGGCCAGCACGAGGCAGCAGAACCCCGCCAGATGATTCCAGCGCAGGGTGTCCGATTTCATGAATACGACGGCGAAGAGCGTAAAGACCAGCAGCGATATGACCTCTTGGATCACTTTCAGCTCCCAGATCGAGTAGGGGCCGTCGTACTGGGCGCTGCCGATGCGGTTCGCCGGGACGAGCAGGCAGTATTCGAACAGGGCGATTCCCCAGCTGAAGAGCACGATCGCAGCGATGCTCCAGCGCTCCATTTTCGACTTGAAGACGATCTGTCCGTACCAGGCCAGCGTCATGAAGGCATTGGAGCAGATCAGCAGCAGGATGGTGGCCAGGGCGCGTGTCATGCGAGCAGGGCGTTGAAGTCCGTGATAGCGGCGAAGTCGTCGAACACCAGGTCGGCGGCCGTTTCCGTTTCGAGGATTTCGCGCGAGAGGGTGGTGGCGAGCGCCGCGATGCGGCCCG
This sequence comes from Alistipes sp., assembly GCA_029065825.1. Classification (GTDB taxonomy): domain Bacteria; phylum Bacteroidota; class Bacteroidia; order Bacteroidales; family Rikenellaceae; genus Alistipes. The sequence goes on along the minus strand of JAIEHQ010000179.1, from coordinate 8,747 downwards.
CACCGGCTCTGCGGGCCGCTTCGATGCCGGCTTTGGCATCCTCGAATACGAGACATTGCTTCGGTTCGAGATGCAGCCCTGCGGCGGCCTTGAGGTAGATTTCGGGATCCGGTTTGCAGCGGGTTACCTGATCGCCGCTGACGATGCAGGCGAAATAGGACTCGATGCGGCAGCTGCGCAGCACGAAATCGACGTTCTCGCGTCCGCCGGAGGAGCCGACGGCACACGGAATGTTCCGTGCGCACAGTGCCTCCAGCAGGTTTGTGAGTCCGGGCAGCGGTCGGATCTCGGGCGCATAAAGCTCGCGGTAGATGCGCTCCTTCTCCTTGCCGAGCTCCTCGATGCTTTTCTCCTGCAGGATGGTTTCGGGCAGAATCAGGCGCATGATGTCGTCGTTGCCCATTCCGAAGGCCGACTGCAATTTGCTTTCCCAGTCCGTTACGCCGTATCGGCGGCAGAACAGTTCGAAAGCGCGGATATGGGCCTGCGTGTTATCGACCAGTACGCCGTCCATGTCGAACAAAACTCCACGAATCATTCCGAATTGATTTTTATTGCGGTTACAAAAATAGACAATTTCCCGAATCCGGAAAAGGGGAGGCGGGAAGATTGTCGGGCGCTGGAAAAAATAGTAATTTTGCCGCCGACAATCATAAGACAAGGATGAAACACCATACGGCGAAACCGGAAAAGACCAATGCCGCACGTCTGCTCGACCGGGCGCGGATCGACTACGAACTGATTTCCTATGAAGTGGACGAGGAGCATCTGGCCGCGACGCACGTCGCGGAGCAGCTGGGCGAGGACATTGCCACCGTCTTCAAGACGCTCGTGCTGCGGGGCGACCGCACGGGATATTTCGTCTGCGTGGTGCCGGGAGACCATGAGGTCGATCTGAAGGCCGCGGCCCGTGTGTCGGGCAACAAGAAAGCCGACCTCATTCCCGTCCGGGAGCTGCTGCCCGTTACCGGGTACATTCGGGGTGGCTGTTCGCCCATCGGCATGAAGAAACGCTTCCCGACCTTTTTCCATGCCTCCGTCGCGGAGCATGCGCATGTCTATATCAGTGCCGGGGTGCGCGGAGTTCAGATCCGGATCGCTCCGCAGGCGCTTCTGGAGTTCGTGGGCGGCGAGACAGCGGTCCTCAGCCGTCCGATGGCTTCAGCCGACTGATCCGTTCCGCGATTCCAGCGGCATGCGGCCCCAGGCTGCCGCAAACCCTCCTGCGGGCCGCTTGCCGGCTGCGGTGACTCTCTTCGAGATAGCGTTCGTACGCTCCCGAGGCAATACGGTCCTTACGCTTCGGATGCTCCGGAAACCGGTGCACCCGCTTTTCGATCCCTTTCCCGGAGTGTGGCGAAGCTATTCCTGCGGCTTTTCCGCGACGAGTTCGCCTTTGAGTGCCGGCAGGGAGATCCCGAACCGGACGGCCAGGATGCGGATCAGGATGACGGAGACGGCCGTCACGGTCTGTGTGGCCGAAGCGGGAAGATCGAGGGCGAGCGTCAGGTAGTAGATCACTCCGCCGCAGACGCAGGCGATCGCATAAATATCCTTGCGGAAGATCAGGGGCACTTCGTTGATGAGCACGTCGCGCAGCATGCCGCCGAATGCGCCGGTCAGCGTACCCATGATGATGCCGACCCACATCGGGTAGCCGGCCGCCGCGCTCTTCTCGATGCCGACGACGGTGAAGAGTCCCAGACCGATGGCATCGAATATGAAGAAAGTGTTCTTGAGCCGGATCACGTAGTTGCGCAGGCAGACGACGAACAGCAGTGCGAAGCCCGAGACGATCAGGTAGGAGATGTTCCGCATCCAGAAGGGCGGGACATCCAGCAGCAGGTCGCGCAGCGTACCGCCGCCGACGGCAGTCACGAATCCGACGACGTAGGCTCCGAACCAGTCGAAACGTTTGGCCGATGCCAGGCGGATGCCGCTGATGGCGAACGCGAAGGTGCCGATATAGTCGATGAAGGTAATGAAGTCCATAGGGTTTTCGTTTTTTGCGGGCGCAAAGGTAATAATTATCTCGCCTGTTGCGGCAGCTCCGGGCAAGTTTTTCCGAAGATCGGAATTTTGTCGTATATTTGTCGGAACGCAAAAGAGGCGATACGAATATTTTTAATCTTATACTTAACCGCTTATGAAATTTTTTATCGATACGGCCAATCTCGATCAGATTCGCGAGGCCAACGAGTTGGGCGTGCTCGACGGTGTGACGACCAATCCTTCGCTCATGGCCAAGGAGAACATCCGGGGCGAGGAGGCTTGCCGCCGCCACTATCTCGATATATGCTCGATCGTCGATGGCGACGTGAGCGCCGAAGTGATCGCCACCGACTTCGAGGGCATGGTGCGCGAAGGAGAGGCGCTCGCCGCGCTGCATCCGAACATCGTTGTGAAGCTCCCCTGTACGGCCGAGGGCATCCGTGCCGTGAAGTATTTCTCCGGCAAGAACATCCGCACCAACTGCACGCTGGTCTTCTCGCAGGGGCAGGCCCTGCTGGCCGCCAAAGCGGGTGCGACCTACGTGTCGCCCTTCGTCGGCCGTCTGGACGATATTTGCGAGGACGGGGTGGGGCTGGTCGCCGCCATCGTGCGCATGTACCGTTACTACGGCTACAAGACCCAGGTGCTCGCCGCCTCGATCCGCCATACGCGCCACATCATCCAGAGCATCGAGGCAGGTGCCGACGTAGCGACCTGCCCGCTGGCGGCGATCAAGGGGCTGCTCAAGCACCCGCTGACCGACAGCGGCCTGGCGCAGTTCCTGGCCGATCATGCCCGGGTAAACGGCTGATAGGAACACGGGGTGCGGTCCCCATTGCGCGGCAGGAGCGGAAGCGCTTCTGTCGTGTGCGGCCGTCCCGACACTTCGGACGGGCGGTGCGGCCGCTCCGGTATTTTCAGAACCTTTTTCGAACACATGCGGACATGACGGGACACGAACTGAAAGAAAACGAGTCGCTGAAACTGATCTTCAATTACAACGATATTTTTTACAGTTTCTACTACGACGATGCGGGCGGATGCGTGCATCGCTCGCGCGAGTATGCGCTCAACTATGTCTATTCGGGCGAAATGGTGCTGGACAACGGTACGGAAGAGATCCGCGTGCGGAAGGGCGAGTGCGTCTTCATTCCCCGCGACCACCACATTACCATGTATAAGCGTCCCTGCGACGGGGAGCAGTATTGCGGCATCTTCATGATGTTCACGCGCTCTTTTCTGCGCAAGATGTACGCCCGGTTCGAAGGGTATCGGGTCGCGGCCGACCTGCCGCCGCTCGCCTCGGGTGCGCTGAAGCTGCCCGCGACGGTCGAACTCGCGAGCCTTTTCGCCTCGATGACCCCCTATTTCGATCCGGAAGTGAAGCCCCGGGACGATTTCATGGAACTGAAACTGCAGGAGGGGCTGCTTGCGCTGCTGCATATCGACGAGCGCTTCGCCTCGCGGCTGTTCGACTTCAGCCAGCCCTGGAAGATCGACATTCTGGAGTTTATGAACGAGAACTACATGCACGAGTTGTCGATGGAGGAGCTGGCCCATTACACGGGTCGCAGCCTGGCCACTTTCAAGCGCGACTTCAAGAAGATCAGCGACCTGACACCCGAAAAATGGCTCATCCGCAAGCGTCTCGAGGTAGCTTACGCTAAGATGAAGGAGGGCGGCAGGAAGGTCGTGGAGGTCTATGCCGAGGTGGGGTTCAAGAATCCCTCGCACTTCTCGACCGCCTTCAAGAAGCACTACGGAGTCTCCCCGACGGCCCTCTTGTCCTGATTCCGGCGAATTTGGCAGGCGGGCGGTGCCGATCGCCGCGCCTGATCTTTTCGGCAATCATCTTTGAGCCTCACAGCAATGTCGCTGTGGGGCTTTTGTTCTACTTTTGCCCCGAAATCAAAAACAAAACAGCACGCTTTTCGTCATGAAAAAAGTATTGATACTCTCGTCGAGTCTCCGTGCGCGGAGCAACTCGGAAGCGCTGGCCGACGCATTCGCGCGCGGCGCGGAGGAGGCCGGAAACCGGGTGGAGCGAATCTCGCTCCGGGACAAGGAGATCCGTTTCTGCAAGGGGTGCCTCGCCTGTCAGCAGACGGGAAAATGCGTCATCGGGGACGACGCTCCCGACATCGTGGCCCGGATGCACGATGCCGATGCGATCGTATTCGCAACGCCCATTTATTATTATGAGATGAGCGGTCAGCTCAAGACGCTGCTCGACCGGGCCAATCCGCTTTATTCGTCCGACTACCGCTTCCGCGACATATACATGCTGACCGCTGCGGCCGAAGACGGGGATCGGGTGCCCGAGCGTGCCGTTGCCGGACTCCAGGGATGGATCGACTGCTTCGAGAAGGCCCGTCTCGCGGGTACCGTCTTCGCCGGCGGAGTTACCGGGCCGGGCGAGACCGAAGGCCATCCTGCGCTGCTCCGTGCCCGGGAAATGGGGAAAGCGATAGGGTAGCGGTTTTATTGCATGCGATTATGAACCGGATCATTCTGATTTCATTGTTTACCGTTTTGACATTTCATGTTATGGCACAGGAAAAGATCGTACAGACGGCCGGCCGCGACCAGTTGGGCGGGTTCGCTCCCAAGTTCGCGGAGCTCAACGATGATATCCTCTTCGGCGAGGTGTGGAGCCGAACGGACAAACTCGGTCTTCGCGACCGCAGCCTGGTAACGATTACCTCGCTCATCAGTCAGGGTATTACCGACAGCTCGCTGAGCTTCCATCTTCAGGAGGCGAAGAAAAACGGCATTACCCGCACCGAGATCGCCGAGATCATCACGCACATCGGTTTCTATGCCGGCTGGCCCAAGGCGTGGGCGGCATTCCGTCTGGCCAAAGACGTATGGGCGGAAGACACCACCGGAGAGGACGCAAAAGCCGCGTTCCAGCGCGAGATGATCTTCCCCATCGGCGAACCGAATAGGGCGTATGCCGCATATTTCATCGGCGCGAGCTACCTCGCACCGATCTCGCGGGAGCAGGTTTTCATCGCCAACGTGACCTTCGAGCCGCGCTGCCGCAACAACTGGCATATCCACCGTGCGACCAGCGGCGGCGGTCAGATGCTCGTCGGTGTCGCGGGCCGCGGCTGGTATCAGGAGGAGGGCAAGCCTGCCGTGGAGATTTTTCCCGGCACGGTCATCCACATCCCCGCGAATGTGAAGCACTGGCACGGTGCGGCGGCCGACAGCTGGTTCGCGCACCTGGCGTTCGAGGTGCCTGGCGAAAATACCGCGAACGAGTGGCTCGAACCCGTTACGGACGAGCAGTACGATCTCCTTCCGCGATACTGATCCGCAGGAACGTCGAGGTTTTATTTGAATAGGATATGAAAACGAACGGATTGAAATACGCGGCAGTCGCGGTGTTGTCGGGCGCGAGCCTTTTCTGCGGCTGCATGAGCAGCGAAACGAATCGAAAAACAGACACTATGGCATCTGAATTGAATCTTATTTCGGAATGGGACAAGACATTCCCTCTGAGCGACAAGGTTACGCACCGCAAGGTCGCTTTCCGCAACCGTTACGGCATCACGCTCGCCGCCGATCTTTATGAGCCCCGCGACCGCGAAGGCCGGCTTGCCGCCATCGCCGTGAGCGGTCCGTTCGGAGCGGTCAAGGAGCAGGCTGCGGGGCTTTACGCCCAGACGATGGCCGAACGGGGCTTCCTGACCCTGGCGTTCGACCCCTCCTTTACCGGAGAGAGCGGCGGCGAACCCCGCTACGTCGCGTCGCCCGACATCAATACCGAGGACTTCAGCGCTGCGGTCGATTTCCTGGCGACGCATCCCGACGTGGATGCCGGACGCATCGGCATCATCGGCATCTGCGGGTGGGGCGGATTCGCCCTCAACGCCGCTGCCGCCGACACGCGGATCCGCGCCACCGTCGCCGCCACCATGTACGACATCAGCCGGTGCACGGCCAACGGTTATTTCGACGCGATGACCCCCGACGAGCGTTACGCGCTGCGCCGGCAGCTGAACGAGCAGCGCACGGAGGATTATCGGAGCGGCACCCGCGCGCTTGCCGGCGGCGTTGTCGATCCGCTGCCCGACGACGCGCCGCAGTTCGTGAAGGATTATTACGCCTACTACAAGACTCCGCGCGGCTACCACGTGCGGTCGCTCAACTCCAACGACGGTTGGAGCCGCACCTCCTCGCTCGCGTTCCTCAACGCCCCCATCCTGGCCTACAGCGGCGAGATCCGCAGCGCCGTACTGCTCGTTCATGGCGAAAATGCCCATTCGCGCTATTTCAGCGAGGATGCGTTCCGCAAGCTGACGGGCTGCAACAAGGAGCTGCTGATCGTTCCCGGAGCCAGTCATGTGGATCTCTACGACAACCTGCAGGCAATTCCGTTCGACAGGCTCGAGGCGTTCTTCGCGGAGAATCTGAAGTAGGGAGCCGTCGGGAATGGCCGACGAATGGAAAAGAGGCAGACGGTATGTGACTCATAACGTCTGCCTCTTTTCTGGAAATTTCTACAATCCCTCCCTGACAGTTTTCCGCTCCGGCTCCTGGTATTGTTTTCCTTTTCCGAAACGGAAGTTGATTTTCAAAACTACTCTGTTCCAGGTCGTTTTGTTGTATGAGGTTCCTTCGGTTCCGACTACGCTGTTTTCGATGGTATGGTAGCGACTCTTCGGATTGATAAGGAATCTGTCGCATGATACATGAAACGCCCAATTCTTGTATTTATACCCCATGCCGATCGACGAGGATAGCTCGTTGTCGTATATCATCGGAACAGACAACATTTTGTTGGGTATCGCCCCCTGATAATACGCGAAAAAATTCTTGTAGTTGGACATCAGTTCGTAAAGCATCGGAACCCTAAGATGAGTTACTCTCCCCAGCAATTTCGAATCGACCTTTGTGTAACTGACGCCTCCGCTTAATTTCAATACGAGGAGATCGTTTTTGAACGGGCTGATTCTCATGTTACAGAAGGCGGTATGCATGTCGCACCAATTGTCATTGACCGGAGCGTATGCGATATACGGCAGTTCGTATCGGTAGTAGTAATTTACAGGATTCTTCATATACAAATAGTTGTACGACAAATCGACGTTCAGCCATTTGTTATGATATATGATGTTGAATATCGTCTGGTTCGCCCGGCTGCTGACCAATTCGGGATTCCCGTGTACGATGATGTTTTGATTGAGAAATGAAGTCGCTCCGCTGAGCTTTCCTGTGCTGGGCGGCATATTCGCCTGTGTGAATCCCGCCTTCAGCATAAAAGAGGGGGATATGCGGTAGCCGATGTCCGCACGCGGGGAGAAGACCCATTGCCACACCTCGTTTTCCGGCGTTATTATGCGGGATCCCGTCAATCCGAGAGTGAAGCGGTAGGTAAACCGCTGTCCGATCTTTCCGGTAACCTCTCCGGCGAAATAATTTTTCAAGATGCTGTTGTTTTCCCGGGAGTGGCCCGACGTATTGTCTATTCGGAGTTTATCGACATTGTAATAGAGATTGTCTCCGACAGAAAGAGTCAGGTTGTCGAAGGTTTTGGTGTAGAGCGCCTGACCTTTCATCTGGTAGCTGTTCCCGTTCGAATTGAGAAAATCTTCGAATACGGACGTATTGTCCGACAGGGCGTATTGGCTCTTATGGGTGTCGGTGCAGGAATTTACATAATCTCCTTGAAACGTTACCATCAGTTCGTGCCGGTTGCGAAATTGCCGCCAAAAGTACAGATCGAGTGTCGGAGAGAACGAATGGGAGTTGCTTTCCCTTACTCCATAACGTTCCGAACCGATACCGTCCTGAATAAAGGCGAGCCGGGAATCTGTATTTTGTGAATTTTTCTTGTAGCTCGGATAAAATAGAGCCTGGAATACATACTTTCCCGGGAGCTGATTCGTATATTTGATATAGCCCTCGGGAGACAAAAACTTATACTTGGTTCGTTGTTCCTCTATTTGCCGGAAATCCACCCCGGCGAGCTTATATTCCATTTCTTCCGAAGCATATTGGTTGTTCCATGTGCCATAACCTATAAATGCCATAACCGCCAGTTGATGCCTACCCCGGTTGTATTGCAGGTAGAATTGGTCGTTCAACCAGGGGGAGGTCAGCCCCTGATTCAACTCTATGTTTCCGTATATTCCGTCATCCAGAACTTTCGTAATTATATTGATGACTTTGCTGCTGTTGTTGAGACCGAATTTGATGGGCGGCAGGTCGTAATATTCGATCTTTCGTACATCCTCAGGCCGCAGTGTGGTCAATTCCCGCCCCGAAGAGGCGATGCCGTTTATCAGAACCGTCACATTGCCGTCGGAGGCGGTGATTTGGTTGGTCTGGCGGTTGATTCTGATCTGCGGAATCTTGTTGGTCAGGTCGAGTCCCGAGACCGCGGCCTTGCGGTCTTCGCTGGAGATGGTGTACACCGTGCGGTCGAAATAGCTGGCCGTGTTGTTGGCCGTGACGACCACCTCGTCGAGCTGTGCGGCTTCTTCGTCGAGGACATAATCGCGGACGACCTCGGCGGCACCTACCGAGGGCTTGCGAAGAAGCACCGTATCGTAGAGGGTCTTGTACCCGATGGCCCGCACCGAGAGCAGGTACCGTCCGGCCCGGTGCTTCCCGAAGCGGTAGTTGCCGGCCATGTCGGTTATCACGCCTTCGGTATATCGGGTCGTGTCCGGCAGCTGTTGCAGAATGACCGGAGCGAAAGCGACCGGTTCGTTTTTCTCGGTGGTGATTTTGCCTTTCAGGAC
>JAIEHQ010000178.1 GCA_029065825.1 Alistipes sp. | reverse complement strand
CAACCTGATCGGCATTCCGGTCGCCGCCGGCGTGCTTTATCCCTTCACGGGCTATCTGCTCGATCCGATGCTCGCCGGAGGAGCCATGGCACTCAGCAGCGTCTGTGTCGTGGGCAACAGCCTGCGGATAAAATACCTGAAGCGATGATCCGGAGCGGCCGCTTTTCGAACGGGCACTCCGAAGCTGTCGTGCGGCGGAGCGTATTTTCACAAGAATACGGGACCGAAGCGGCCCGAATCGGAGAATTGTAATATTTTTGCACCGGCAGACCGGCTGCTGCGGAAAACGGGCCGGTTTTTGCAGCCGTTGCTGCAAACCGAATAAATACGAATCGTTATGGAATTTTTAGCGGAACATCATCTGCTCGGTCTGGTAATCGGAGCAGCGACATTTTTGATTATCGGTATTTTCCATCCGCTGGTAATCAAGGGAGAATATTACTTCGGTGTGCGCCTTTGGTGGGGTTTTCTCGTAATGGGCATCGCCGCGATCGCGGGATCGCTGCTGGTCGATAATATCCTTTGGTCCACGCTGCTGGCCGTCTGGGGCGCTTCGTCGCTCTGGAGCATCGGGGAGCTGTTCGAGCAGCGCACGCGCGTCGAAAAAGGGTGGTTCCCCAAAGGCCCCCGCAAGGATCGCCGGCGCTGATCGCCCGAAGAGCGTCTGTCCGCACGGATTTATGCAGCACGTGAAAAATTTCGTCGCAACGACATACTGGCTTCTCTGCCTGCTCGCATTCGGGTTGTGCTGCCGCCACGCGATGCAGCCTCGTGTCTCCGCTTCTGCCGAGGCGGAGGCTGCTCCGACGCGTGCGGAGATGCCCCGCCAGGCCCGCCTGCTCTTCGTCGGCGACCTGATGATGCACAAGCCGCAGCTGACCGCAGCCCGCACCGGGGACGGATACGATTTTTCGCGGTCGTTCCGCTGGCTCAGGCAGCGCTTCGCGGAGGCCGATGCCGTCATCGTCAATCTCGAAACCACGCTCTCCGATGCCGGACCCTACACGGGTTATCCGCTTTTCCGTTCGCCCGTTGCCGTAGCCGGGGCGATGGCCGACGCAGGCGTGAATATTGCGGTGTTGGCCAACAACCACTGCTGCGACGGCGGCGCAAAGGGCATTCGGACGACACTGGAGGCGCTCGACCGGGTCGGGATTGCCCACACGGGCATGTTCTGCGACAGCGCCGGGCATCGGGCGCGGCATCCGCTCTATTTCGAGGCGGGCGGCATTCGTTTCGCCCTGCTCAACTACACCTATGGAACCAACGGCATGCCCGTTCCGGCAGGCTGCACGGTCAATCGGATCGACACGCTGCGCATCGGCGGGGATCTGGCGGCGCTCGACCGCGACCGCGCCGAGTGCGTGATCGCCTTCATGCACTGGGGCAACGAATACCAGCGCCGTCCCGACCGGCACCAGCGCGAGCTGGCCGCCTTCCTGCGCCGCCGGGGTGTGACGCTCGTCATCGGCAGCCATCCCCACGTGGTGCAGCCTTTCGAGCGGCAAGACGGAGATGTCGTGTTCTACTCACTGGGAAACTTCCTCTCCAACCAGCGTAAGCGCTACTGCAACGGCGGCATGCTGGCAGCTGTCGAAGTTACGGCTTTCGGCCGGGATTCGCTCGTCTGTGTCCCCGAGGCGATTCCGGTGTGGGTCATGCTTCCGGGCTACGAGGCTCTGCCGCCCGAAGTGGGGGATACGCTCTCCATGCCGCCGCACGTGCGGTCGGAGTACGAGGAGTTCCGGCGGGACTTCGATGCGATCGTCGGCTGAAGCGCTCCCGTCCGGAACGCCCGAGGTCACTCGTCCGCTCCGAGAATGACATCGATGCTGTCCCGTATCGCCTGCACCGCTTCGGGGTGCGAGTTCATCCACTCAAGGGCCTGCTCTCCGTCCAGCAAGACGAACGTCGAATCCAGACGGTAAAGTCGATCGACCGCATATTCGGCGACTTTACGGGATGTTGCCGCATCGGTGTCCGGCATCGTGGACATATACGTCGTCACGTAGGTTTCGTAATGCGTCGCGAACAGCTCGCTGCAACTTCTTTTTTTCTCCTCCTCCCGGCAGGCGAGCAGCGCCAGCGAGAGCGTTAAAACCGACAAACCGAATCCTTTTTTCATAACAAGAGATATTAGGGATCCGCCACGCCTACGCGGCAGACCAGTGTTGATGACAAGATACGGTTTTTTTTGTAAAAAAAAGTCGGAGCGCAGAAAAGTGTCTTAAAAATTGGTTAATTTTGGCGGGTATTTGTTTTGAGGGCCGCAGAATCGGATGTGCAGCCTCTTTTGTAGTGAAATATCAATCGAAAACAAAGCCGAAATCTTCCCGAATCAAACACATTACCCAATAAACGAAAGAGGAATGAGAAAACTCGTATGTGTGATTCGGTGGCATTTTCCCATGCGGTCGGCATGTACACCGAATAGGCACCTTCCGAACTGCATTTTTTTTGCTTTTCAACGATTTTCCGCAAAAAGCAAAAACGCTACAAATCACAAATTTGCAGCGTTTTACCTTAAAATTAAATATTACCTCAGCGGAGAGTGGGGGATTCGAACCCCCGGTACAGTAATCCCGTACGTCAGTTTAGCAAACTGGTGGTTTCAGCCACTCACCCAACTCTCCAAAACCGGCTCTTTTGTAAAAGAGCGATGCAAATATAGAACAAATCTTTCGAAATGCAAAATATCGGGCAAAAAATATCTCGGACCGGAGCCGTACGCCGGTCGTGGCACGGAGATTTTTCTGTCGTTCGGACGATGCGGAGGGTATGGCTCTCCTGCCGGGAATGCCGTCGGTCCGCACGGAGAGGTGTTGGCATTCCGGGAAAAAACGCTATCTTTGCGACCTATTATAAAGGTAGTTAATTTTTGCGATGAAAAACATACGTAATTTCTGTATTATCGCTCATATCGACCACGGAAAATCGACGCTTGCCGACCGCTTGCTGGAAAAGACCAACACCTTAAATCAGCGGGAGATGCAGGCGCAGGTGCTGGACGATATGGACCTCGAACGCGAAAAGGGCATCACGATCAAGAGCCACGCGATCCAGATGGAGTACGCCGCCCGCGACGGCGAGCGTTACGTGCTCAACCTGATCGACACCCCGGGACACGTCGATTTTTCCTACGAAGTATCGCGTGCCATCGCCTCGTGCGAAGGCGCGCTGCTGGTGGTCGATGCGACGCAGGGCATCCAGGCCCAGACCATTTCGAATCTTTATCTGGCCGTCGAGCACGATCTGAAGATCATTCCCGTGTTGAACAAGATCGACATGGATTCGGCCATGATCGACGAAGTGAAGGACCAGATCGTCGATCTGCTCGGCTGCAAGCACGAGGAGATTCTCTGTGCGTCGGGCAAGACGGGTGCCGGAGTCGAGGAGGTGCTCGAAGCCATCGTCGAACGTATTCCCGCTCCCGAGGGCGACGAGAACGCTCCGCTTCAGGCCCTGATCTTCGACTCTGTGTTCAATCCGTTCCGGGGAATCATCGCCTACTTCCGGGTATTCAACGGTTCGATCCGCAAGGGAGAGCACGTGAAGTTTTTCAATACGGGCAGCGAGTACGATGCCGATGAGGTGGGCGTGCTGAAACTGAAGATGCAGCCGCGCGACCGGATCGGCACCGGCGACGTGGGATATATCTGCTCGGGCATCAAAACCTCGACCGAAGTGAAGGTCGGCGATACGATCACGTCGGTGGCCAACCCCGCACAGGAGGCGATCGCCGGATTCGAGGATGTCAAGCCGATGGTCTTTGCGGGTGTCTATCCCGTCGAAGCCGATCAGTACGAGGACCTGCGGGCTTCGCTCGAAAAACTGCAGCTCAACGATGCCTCGCTGACGTTCGATCCCGAGAGTTCGCTGGCGCTGGGCTTCGGATTCCGCTGCGGATTCCTCGGACTGCTCCACATGGAGATCATCCAGGAGCGTCTCTACCGCGAGTTCGACATGGATGTGATTACCACCGTGCCGAACGTCTCCTACCGCATTACCACCACGCAGGGCGACGTGCTGGAGGTGCATAACCCCTCTGGCCTGCCGGAGATTACCCGCATCGCGTCAATCGAGGAGCCTTATATCATGGCGCAGGTCATCACGAAGTCCGACTTCCTGGGCAACGTCATCAAACTCTGCATCGACAAGCGCGGCGTGATGGTCAATCAGACTTTCATCACGCAGGACCGCGTGGAAATCAACTTCGAGATGCCTCTTTCGGAGATCGTCTTCGACTTCTACGACAAGCTCAAGAGCATCTCGAAAGGATATGCCTCCTTCGATTACCACCGGATCGGATACAAGCCCAGCAAGCTGGCCAAGCTGGATATCCTGCTCAACGGCGAACCGGTAGATGCGCTCTCGTCGCTCATCTACGCGGATCACGCCTACGACTTCGGCCGCAAAATGTGCGAGAAGCTCAAGGAGCTGATCCCGCGCCAGCAGTTCGACATTGCGATCCAGGCGGCTATCGGTGCCAAGATCATCGCCCGCGAGACGGTCAAGGCCGTGCGCAAGGATGTGACGGCCAAATGTTACGGCGGCGACATCTCGCGCAAGCGCAAACTGCTCGAAAAGCAGAAGAAGGGCAAGAAGCGGATGCGTCAGATCGGCAACGTCGAGGTGCCCCAGTCGGCGTTCCTCGCCGTGCTGAAGATGGACTGATGCCTTTCTCTTACAGCAAACGCCCCGCATTTGCGGGGCGTTTCTTTTTACTGCGAGCGGAAGCGGAGTGCGGCATCCGCCCGGCGGGCGCAGGGGCGGGACCGCTCCCGCCTGCGTTCAGTCGAACGACTGCATGCCCGACTGGGCGATCCGCATGATCCGCTGGTATTCGACGGGACTCAGCTCCATGAAGAAATAGTGGATCGGATCGACGCGCAGTCCGTTGTGGCGCACCTCGTAATGGAGATGCGGCGCGATCGAAAGACCCGAGTTGCCCGACAGTCCGATGATGTCGCCGCGGCGCACCTCCTGTCCCTTTTCGACGTTCATGGCCAGCAGATGGCTATACAGGGTCTCGTAGCCGTTGCCGTGGTCGATGACGACCGTGCGTCCCGAGGTCGAACGGGAGGCGGTCTCCTTGACGCGGCCGTCAGCCGTTGCGAAGACCCGGGAGCCTTCGGGGACCGTATAGTCCACTCCCTGATGGGAGTGCAGGGTGCGGTAGAAGGGGTGGATGCGCATGCCGTACGAAGCCGTCAGCAAGGTCAGCTGCTCGTTGATGACGGGCTGTATGGCGGGGATGAGGTTCTTGTCGTCGCCGGACCGCTCGATCTCCGCGCGCATCTTCCCGAAAGAGGCTTCGAGCCGGGTCATCGTTTTCTCCAGCTCCCGGATGCGGTCCCGCATCTCGAGATTCAGTTCGCGATTCGACTTGCCGAGGGAGCTTTCGTGCGAGAGCAGCCTTTTCTCCTCGTACTCCGAATCGAAGTCGTACGGCTCCGATTCGAAGAGAATGCGGAAGACGTTGCGATCGCGCTCCGAGACGTTCCGCATGACCGTCATCAGCGAGTCGTAGCGCGCCTCCAGCTTCCCGTACTCTTCGTGCAGCCGGTCGGTCGAATGCTTGAGTTCGTATTCGACGGGGGTGTCGAAGAAGAAAGAGAAACCTATGTAATAAAGCGTGGCGGCACCCAGCCCGATCAGCGCATGGAGCGTGTGTCGGATCGCCTTCTGCTTGAAGGTGCGCGGGCGGGCGTAGCGTATCGTGCGGCGGATCTTCGGCATGGGTCATTCTTCGAATTTGTCGAGATTGAGTTCGTGCATCTGTTCCATCAGGCGCTCGTACTCCTCGTTGGTCATGTTTCTGTTGAAGTAGTTGATCGGATTGACCACGTTGCCCGCATGGATCACTTCGTAGTGGAGGTGCGGACCGGTCACTCCTCCCGTACGGCCCACTTTGCCGATGAGCTGGCCGCGCACCACGCGCTCTCCGGCCTTGACGAAGATCTGGTCCAGATGGGCGTATCGGGTCTGGTAGCCGAATTCGTGGTCGAGCAGAATCTGCTTGCCGTATCCCCGGCGCGGCTGCCCCTGGTCGGTAAACTGCACCGTCGCATCGCCCGTCGCATAGACGTTGTTGCCTATGTCGGCCGCCAGGTCGATGCCCTTGTGGAAAATCCAGCGGTGGTAGATAGGGTGGTTGCGGTAGCCGAACGGCTCGATGCCCCCGCGCAGCGCCTGGCGGTCGATGGGCCAGATGGCGGGAATCGCGGTGGACATGTTCTCCTTGTTTTTCGCCAGAATCTGCAGTTCGTCGAAGGAGACCGACGTGCGGTAGAGCTGGCGGCCGAACGCATCGAGTCTTTTCCAGGTGTCGATCATCAGCGGCGTGTAGTCGTCGCCCGTCAGTTCGGCGTATTTCGAACGGGCATAGGGCGTATAGATGCCCGCGATCTCCAGCGTGTCGGCCGAGAAGAGCGGGCGATAGACGAAGTTGTCCCGATGGCGGATCTCGTCGAGCCGATGCTGGGCCGAACGGATCTTGTCCTGCAGCAGCCTGTATTTGAGCACCAGTTCCGAGTTCTCGCGCAGGATGCCGTACATTTTCGGGGTGTAGAACACGTTCGAGAATATCACATTGACGAGCGACACGACGATGAAGAAGAGCAGGATCTTGCGGATGATCCGATAGACATGCAGCCGGAGCGGCGCCGTCGTGGTTTCGCGGAGCGGGGAGCCGTGGTCGTCCATCTGCCTTTTTCGTGCCTTCTTCATGAAAAACTATTCGGAGAATGATGCAAATTTAAGCTAAAGTTATTAATTTTGCAACCTTATCTGAAAACGTCAGAATTTGTAAAAAAGTATATGGAATCCAACAAAATTCGTCAGGCTTTTCTCGATTTCTTCGCGGGAAAAGAGCATGTCATCGTACCGTCGGCGCCGATGGTGGTGAAAAACGACCCGACATTGATGTTCACCAATGCCGGAATGAACCAGTTCAAGGATATTTTTCTCGGCAATACTCCGCGTCCTTACCCCCGCGCTTCCGACA